>CAKZMZ010000397.1 GCA_937129345.1 uncultured Thalassovita sp.
GCTAAAAATAAAATCCTAATCCTGTTACAGAGTTTTCTGCTATTTGCCTGTACTCTTGTTGAGGTGGAGAATCAACAACAAACTGAAAAGCACAGCCCCTACCCTTTCCAAATCCCAATGCTTAATAACTTTGCAGTTGACCAAGATTTTTCTGAATGGCAAAGCGTTCCAAAGGTTTGGCTTACAGCAGATGAGAAAAACAGAATTGCGCCCGAAACTTTCGTAGGATATTTCAAATTGGCTTGGCAACCTAAAGGGCTTGCCTTTTATGCACAAGTAAAAGATGATTTTCTTAAGGAAGAAGAGGCGCCTATCTTACAGAATGACGGGCTGGAACTATTCATATCAAAAGAGCAGGGCAGCCAACAGATGATTCAGTACATCATCTCTCTCGGCATTAGCGAAGCCTTTCCCGAGGCACGCATCGAAAAAGTAGATTATGGTGCAGGGCAAAGTTTCACGGGTGTTACCGACATGCAATTACTAGCCGAGTCCTCCGAAAAAGGCTACCAACTCGAAGGCTTTATTCCCTTTGCTTCTCTAGGATTTACTCCCAAGCAAGGCGATACCTTAGCGCTCAATTTCTACATTAACGATGCCGACCAAGAAGGCAGAGCGGTACGCCATAGTTGGCACTACTTTCCTAGCACCTACAACAATCGGAATGCTCAATACTTGCTGGTAATGAGCAAAAAGCCGCAAATGCCCCAACTCACTACCAAGGTTTTTTTGGACGATACCACAGTTTACCGTTTCTCGGTGCTAGGCGATGCATCTTTAGCAGGCAAAAATGTAGCATTAGTGTCGGGCAGCGAAAGTTTTGCAGAGGCGGCACTACAGACCAGCGGCACTTATGCTATTGCCAATTTCTCCATAAGTAAAACCGATATTCCCACCGATACGGTTTGGACTTTGCAGCTTGGTGATAACTTCGACCAATCCATTGATCCTATCCTCGTGCCCTTGCGCTATATAGATTTACCCAAGCCCCACCGCTTTGAGCAAGCCATACAAATATTTGAAGCAAAAGACCGTAAAAATCCCCCGCCCAAAAATGCTGTGCTGTTTATTGGTAGTTCAAGCATCCGTATGTGGCCGCAATTAGCGCAAGACTTTCCCGAGCATCAAGTAATACAGCGTGGTTTCGGTGGCTCTCGTACCGAAGACGTGCTCTACTTCTACCATCGTATCGTAACGCCTTACCAGCCTAAAACCATCGTCTATTTTGAAGGGGTGAACGACATCAACATCGGGCGCAGTCCTGACTCCGTAGTAGCCAACACCGAGCGGTTTTTACAGCAAGTGGCTCGCGACCTGCCCGAAACCAAAGTAATAATCCTAAGCACTACTATCAGCGTAAAAAAGCGGGATTTGAAAGAAAAATACTTGGCTACCAATACCCTGCTCGAAAAGATGGTACAGCAATACCCCAAAGCCCGATACCTCGACCTCGTACCCGATATGCTAGACAAAAACGGTCTGCCCCGAAAAGAAATCTTTAGTAAGGACAGCACCCACATGAACCCTACGGGCTATCAAATTTGGGCAGAAAAAGTAAGACCTTTCATCTCTAGTCCATAAATTAGCCATGACACCTGCAAGAAAAACTTTTTACTATTGCTGATAAGCCCACTGCTCAGCACATTTATCACTGCAACCACTATCGACCAAACCAAAGGTAAATATTAGCGACATTGCTCATACTCACTGCCTACTTGAATTATTGAGCGCATGCAATTCTTAAGGCTAGGTGCTACCTTTGGCTAACCGAGCCTGTATCTATGAAAGTTTCTGCTATTTTCTGGCTTTCACTTTTACGATGCTCTAAGTATCTTACTTAGTTTTAATTTTTTTGTGCACCAAAACAGAGTTTTTAACTATGATGGCAAAAAAATCCTTACTATATACTGCATTTATTTTCTCAATAGCGGTTTATGCATGTACATCATCCTCTACCGAAAAGGATATCAAGAGCTCATCAGCTCAGCAAGCTACCCAAAAAGTTAAATTGATTTTTGACACGGATATGGGTTCTGATTGCGATGATGTGGGCGCCTTGGCATTGTTACACCAATACGCCAATGAGGAAAAAGTGGAAATCTTAGGCTGCATTTATAGTTCGGGAAAAGTTCCTTACGGAGCGGGGGTAATTGATGCGATCAACCACTATTATAAGCGACCAAATTTACCCATTGGTGCTTCGTATGACACCTTGGTAGGCGATAATGTAGATAAAATGAGCGCTGAAAAACTAGCAAAAGATACCACTTCTTTCGGACATGATATCATCCTAAATTCAGATGCATTAGAACAAATGCAGCTCTCTAGAAAATTGCTTGCAAACCAAGAAGATAGTAGTGTCACCTACCTCACCATAGGGCACACTAAAGGGCTTTACGATTTGCTAACCTCCAAACCTGATGAGATTTCTTCACTTTCAGGTGAGGAGCTCATTGGCCAAAAAGTAAAAAAATGGGTTGCATTAGGCGCATTGGACGCCAATAATCCTGATAATGAGCGACGAAAGGATTGGAATTTCTTTTTCAACGGAACAGCCCCTTACACAGAGTACTTGGTTAGAAACTTTCCTGTTCCTATCTATTTTGTAAACGGTGGGAAACAAGTCATGACAGGCAAATCTTTAGAAAATACGCCAGCAAGCAATATTGTGAGGCAAGCCTACACTACTTGGTTAAATTGGCATGGTGGAAAAACGCTGGCCGACCAACGCCCAAGTTGGGATTTGGTTACGGTCTATTTTGCGGTAGAAGGTTTGGGCGATTACTTTAGAATGGAGGAAAACGGATGGTTGGATTTTAACGCAGAAAATGGCTGTATTTGGCGGAAGACCAAGAACGAGTACCAGCATTTTTATATTACCCAAAAAGCGGATACAGATTCTGCTTTTGCAGCTTATTTGAATAAGATAATTGCTCTTCCGCCTAAATTAGATATCTGATGGTCCGCTGTTGATTTTAAAGCCTTGATGTTTTGCTATCTCAAAAACTTCATCAGAACCCTCGACCACGAATGTTACATAAACCCCATATTCGAAACCAATGTTCCTATTTTAATCAAAATCATTTATATGGTTATACTTAACAAGAAAACGTTTGGGACAAAGCAAAAATCATAACCGCCATTTGTGGTTCCCCACTGGGTGGTGCCCCACCGGGTGGTGTCTGCACCGCAAACTTTTCACTATGAAAATTCCCAAACTACTTTCACTTTAGAATATAAAGCATCTCAGATTTTAAAATACCGATAGAATTCAAATCCTGTGTAAATCTTAAACTTTTACTTTCTTATTCTTTGCGTTTTTTATACTAGATTTAGGTTTAAGATTAACCTTTTTAGAATCTAAATGAAAAAAACACTTTCACTCCTATTAATTTTAGTTCTCACATTTTTTGCTTGCCAAACTGAACTTACAGAAAACCCTAACTTTCAAACCGTTTACGAAAAATCCAATAAACTAGAAACAGCTACTTACCATGAAGGCTTGGATTTTTGGAAGAAACTTGCAGATCATTACCCACAGCTTGAACTAATGGAATATGGCGAAACTGATAGTGGCTACCCACTCCATTTGGCAGTGCTCTCCCCTACTCAAGATTTTGACCCTATTTCATTAAAAGATAAGAAAGTGCCCATATTTCTCATCAATAATGCCATACACCCAGGAGAGCCCGACGGTGTGGAGGCCTGCCAAATGTTGGTACGAGATATATTAAAAAAGGGTAATTTCGAAAAAGCACTAGGCAATACAGTGTTGGCAATTATACCATTCTACAACATTGGCGGGGTACTTAATAGGAATTCAACCACTAGGGTTAATCAGAATGGGCCTAAGGCATATGGATTTCGTGGAAATGCACAAAACTATGATCTAAACAGAGATTTTATTAAAGCTGATACCAAAAATGCATGGGCTTTTACGGAAATATATCAAACCTGGCAACCCGATGTTTTTTTGGACACCCACGTAAGTAATGGAGCAGACTATCAGCATATACTCACTAATTTAATGACCCAAGAGAATAAGCTTGGTACGCAACTAGGGGTTTACCTCCGTTCAGAGATACTTCCGGCGCTGAATAAAAAAATGGAAGAAAAACACAGCGCAATTACTCCTTACGTAAATGTATGGGGCTCTGTACCCGACTCGGGTATCGTGCAATTTATGGACAGCCCTCGCTACTCTACAGGTTATACCACCTTGTTCCATTCTATTGGTTTTATGACAGAGACCCACATGTTGAAAAGTTTTGAACAACGTGTATCAGCTACTTATGCCTACATAAAATCAATGTTGGAGATCATTAAAGAACGGGAGCAAGAAATAAAAGCAATACGTGCCAAGGAAATTGAAGCGACCAAAACAAAAACTGAGTTTACTATTTCTTGGGAGGTGAATAAAGAAAAATTTACTCCTATCCGATTTATGGGTTACCAAGGCGAAATAAAGGTAAGTGAAGTAACCGGTCAGGAACTTTTAACCTACAATAGGGCAAAACCTTTTACAAAGGAAATCCCCTATTACAATACCTACGAGCCGGTTAAGGTCATCACTAAACCTAATGCTTACATAATCCCGCAGGCTTGGAGTAAAGTAATTGCAAGATTGGAACACAACCAAGTTGAGATGACCCAATTCGAAAACGATACCATCTTAGAAGTAGCTTATTATACCATTGATAAGTATGATACACGCGACACTCCGTATGAAGGCCATTATTTGCATTACAATACAGGGGTTAGAAAATTGAAGGCCAATGTGGCCTTTAGAAAGGGTGATTACCTAATCAGGACCAACCAAGAAAGAAACCGATACATCATTCATACCTTAGAGCCAGAGGCGCCCGATTCGTTTTTTAACTGGAATTTCTTTGATTCCATACTACAAAGAAAAGAGGGGTTCTCTACTTACGTTTTTGTAGAAAAAGCAGCTGAGATATTGGCCAATAACCCCGCCTTAAAAGCAGAATTTGAAGCTATGAAAGAAAATGATGCGGAATTCGCTAAGAGTAACTATTCTCAACTCAATTTTATCTATTCAAATTCGGAATTCTATGAAGAGGCTTACAAAAGATATCCTGTTTTTAGGGTGGAAGATTAGCTTAGGTTTGAAGATGTGCGAAATCGGAAATTACAGTGTAACACTAGATGAATGGCCACCAAATGAAAGGAGCGATTTGGATTAGTTACATCTTTAGGAAAAGATTTATTAGAACGCATATCAATTGTGTAATCATCGTCTGTAAACTATCTTCATATTCTTAAAATACCATAAATGATGCATAAACTCTCATTGATACTTTTTTTCAACTTAGCATTTAGCAGTATGTCGGCTCAGAGTATACCCAGTACTTTTATAACCAATGGTCTAATAGATACGGAGGTCTACCTCCCTAATATAGAAAAGGGTTATTACAGGGCTACAAGGTTTGATTGGTCGGGCGTGATTCCTACATTAAATTACAAAGGGCATACTTACTTTGGTAAATGGTTCAAAAAATATGATCCTAACAACCACGAATCTATTATGGGACCGGTGGAAGAATTTGGAGTAATAGGTTACGAGCAAGCCGAATTGGGTGGTGATTTCCTGAAAATTGGAGTTGGCATTCTTACCAAACCCCAAGAAGATAGTTATTCAAAATTTAAGACTTATGAGATCAGAGATCATGGTTCTTGGCAAACAAGCATCCGTAAAAATGAAGTAGTCTTTACACATGAGCTCAAAAGCGATGTTCGCTCTTATGCATATGAAAAAACGATGAAACTGCCAGATGGAGAAGCTAAATTGATCATTAGCCATAGCTTGACCAATATAGGCAATGAACGCATCACAACATCAGTGTACAATCATAATTTTTACCAAATAGACAGTCTAAACTCAGGGAAAGGATATGTTGTAAAATTTCCTTATGAGATAAGCATAGAAGCAAATGAATTAGGTGACTTTGTTGACATTGAGGGCAATGAGTTGGTATTTACCAAAAATTTAGGCGAAACAGACAGCTTCTATATTGGCGATATAACAAGCCTTAAGAAAAATGAAAGGATTTATGAATTTTCTATAGAAAATAGAGTGAGTAAAGCTGGAGTGAATATCACCGCCAATAGGCCATTATCTAAACTAGCTTTTTGGTCTTCATTAAAAGCGGTCTGCCCAGAGCCTTTTATTGCTTTGGACATAGCCCCAGGAGACACTGCTACGTGGGAAATTGTCTATCAATTTTATGAATTTTAAACGCTTTTAGAATAGCTCTTGATTAATACACTCACAGACATGCCGCATAAATTTGACGAAAACCGCAAAAACTTCTATCCTTATGGGATTACCTGTGAGCTGTGGTCAAAATCAAAAATGCTAAAGCCCGATCGCCATAATGAAATTGAGGTAAACTTTATACCTAATGGCAGCATTACTTATTTAATCCGCAATAAAATGGTGACCATTCCTGAAAATAAAATCGCTGTATTTTGGGCCTTGACCCCGCACCAAATTATAGAGACAAGTGACGAGCCGCCTTATTATGTATGCACCATCCCTTTTAATATTTTTTTAAATTGGCAACTGCCCAAAGATTTTGTAGAAACCCTATTTAAAGGAAGTGTGATTGTAGAGGGCGATTTCTCTTATGAAAACAACCATGCGCTTTTGTTCGAAAGTTGGAGGAGAGATATGGAAAGTGGTTCGGAAAAGCTAAAAAACATCGCTTTGCTAGAACTCAATGCAAGAATGCAAAGGCTTGCACACCATCATTACCAAGTGATTGGTGGAGACACTTCGCCTGAAGTACAGCTTGATAAAATACAGGTAGTGGAACGCATTGCCGCCTTCATCAGCAACAATTATTTAAAGGACGTAAAGGGCAAAGATGTAGCTGAGGTGGTAAACCTTCATCCAGATTATGCCAATAAGATTTTCAAAAAGGCATTTGGTATCACTATTAAAGAATACATTACCAGTCAGCGGATATCTCATGCAAAAAGACTTTTGTCTACCACTGAGAAAAAAATCTCTACCATCGCCTTTGAGTCGGGCTATAACTCGTTGAGCCGTTTCAATGCTGCTTTTCAGCAAGATGGAGGCCTTACTCCTAATCAATACCGAAAGCAACAAAAGCATGGTTTTTTTTAGCTAATTACTTATGAAAAAATAAATATAATACCCCTTCCTAGGGTTTGCATCAAAGTTTTCATTATCAACTTATTAGACCAAAACCTAGGGAGGGTTAAAGTTATAATTAATGCTGTCCACCTACTTACTTCTTCAAGCCTTCTACTATCTCAAGCCAACCTTGATAAGCGCTTTCAACTATACTATTGTCTGCAGAAGGCTGATAGGTTTGAGATTGAGTATGCTTGGGAAAATCATCAATACTTTGCCATACTCCTCTGCCCAAGCCTGCTATTAGGGCAGCTCCGTAACCTGAAACATCCACAAAGCCGATGTTAACCACTTCGGTGTTGAGTAAATCGGTAAGGAAACGCATCAAAAATTGGTTGGCCGTAATCCCTCCATCTGCATTGAGCGTTTTTAAGGCCGTGTTGGTTTCCTGCTCCATGGCCACTATTACATCTTTAATTTGATAAGGAATGGATTCTAAAGCCGCTCGTACAAAATGGTTTTTGTCCGATTTAAAGGTTAACCCATGGATAGATGCCTTCCAGTCCATTTGCCAGTGTGGGGCCCCCAAACCGCTAAAGGCAGGGATGAGATAAACGCCCTCGTTGCTTTCTAAAGAAGTGGCCATTTCTTCAGTTTGCCTGCTCTCTGCAAATAGGCCCAACTGCTGTTTTAGCCATTCTATAGTAGCCCCACAGCTTACGATTACGCCTTCTAGCGCATAATCTATCCTGTTTTCTATGCTCCAACAAATGGTCGTAACCATACCGTGCTTAGAGGCAATAGGCTTTTGCCCTGTGTTCCAAAGTATGGATGACCCTGTACCTAAGGTTACTTTGGCAGTACCATTGGTGTAGCAGCCCTCACCAAAAGCGGCAGCATGCGAATCGCCGATCATACCTGTAATTGTGAGTGGATTTTCAAAAAGACCTTCAAAATCTGAGGAGCCAAAATTTGTAGAGGAGTGCTTTACTTGAGGTAGGTTCAATGTAGGGAGATTGAATTTTTTGAGCAGAAAATCGTCCCATGCCAGGTCATAAATATTATAGAGCAGGGTGCGGCATGCATTGGTATGGTCTGTTAAAAATTGCTGCCCATCGGTAAGTTTATAGAGCAACCAAGTATCTACCGTGCCGAAATAGGCCTTTCCTGCATTTATCGCTTTTTTAACAGAAGGTTTGTTTTCGTAAAGCCACATCAACTTAGAACCAGAAAAATATGGATCAATCTTAAGGCCTGTACGCTCATTGATTTCAGCCTCCAAACCCATGGCTTGTAACTTATTACAAGTTTCAATAGATCGCTTACACTGCCAAACTACTGCATTATGCAGAGGCGCTCCATTTTCATCCCATAACACAAAAGTTTCCCGCTGATTGGATATCCCGCATGTTGCAATATTGCCCACTTCTTCGGGATACAATTCTTTAAAGGATTGCATACACAACTTAGCTGCATTTACTACCGATTGATAAATCTCCTGTGGGTCTTGTTCCACAAATCCCGCCTTGGGATAGTAAGATTTTAGTGGCACAGTAGCCTTGGCGACCAAAACGCCTTGCTTGTCAAAAATGATGGCTTTGGTACTGCTAGTGCCTTGGTCAATGGCCAATATGTAAGTGTTCTTTTGTGTCATATCAAATAGGTTTGATGTGTTTATTCAACTTCTTTGCGGCTGGCTTTATCGAGGATCACCGCCAAAAGAATGACAGCGCCTTTGACCACTTGCTGCCAAAACGGCGACACATTGAGCAAAACCAAGCCATTGTTCAAAACACCAATGATCAATGCGCCTTGCACAGTGCCTAGAATGCTTCCCCTACCTCCTGATAATGAAGTGCCTCCTATTACAACAGCAGCAATGGAGTCTAGTTCATAGGTCAATCCTGCATTGGGTTGGGCAGAATCTAAGCGGGCAGTCACGATCAAACCACCTACTGCTGAGAGTGCGCCAGCTATGGTATACACCCAAATTTTCACTTTTTTTATGTTGATGCCCGATAATTTTGCTGCGCTTTCATTCCCGCCAATGGCATAAATGTACCTGCCTAGTTGGGTTCTTTTGGTAATGATAATGGCAATACCCACTATCAAGGCTGAAATCCAAACAGGCATGGGAATCCCCAAAAACCAACCCGTGCCTAAAAAGGAAAAACTACTCCCCAAACCCGTAATGGGATAGCCTCCCGTCCAGAGCATGGTCAAGCCTCTGGCTATGGTAAGCATGGCCAAGGTAGCCACAAAGGGTGGCACCTTAAATTTAGTGATCATCCAACCATTAAACATACCTAAACCGCTGCCAACTGCCGTGCCCGAAATAATGGCGCCCAATAAAGTAAAGCCCACAAAAAGATTAATGGCGGGCAGTTCCCAACCAAATTTTATAAGGCCAGCCGCAATCGCACTACTCAGCGCCAAAATAGAACCTACCGACAAATCTATCCCACCCGATAGTATCACTAAGGTCATACCTACCGAAATGCACAGGTTGACCGAAATTTGGCGCATTACGTTCCAAGCATTGTCAACAGTAAGAAATTTATCAGACAAAACCGCCATGGTGATGCACAAGAGCACCAAGGCGATTACAGATTTAAAGTTTGCTAGGTTTTTATCTAGTTTCATTACTCATTTTCAGTTTTATTTGATTGCCGCCGCCATAATGGCATCTTCGGTAGCATCTTCTCGTTTAAACTCCGCCCTCACTTCAGATTGGGCCATGACCAAAATCCTATCCGCAATGGCCATGATTTCGGGCAGTTCTGAGGAAACTACCACCACGGCCAAACCCTCTTGGGCAAGTTGTTCTATTAAATGATAGATTTCGTTTTT
>CAKZMZ010000398.1 GCA_937129345.1 uncultured Thalassovita sp.
CTCGAACTTTGTGTCTATAACCATTTAGGTTATCATTCTTTACTAAGAACCGGGCACCGTCATTGCCATTACCGTTTTCCATTCGCAAATCGTTTCCAATTTCCAATGTTACTTCACGGTCATCACCAATCTCAACAGTTGTGCGATTGGCTTGCCATGTAACCCGCAGATTCCTAGCTATGGACACATCATGGTTAATTCGCCAACGTGGAGAACGATCCATACGCACATCTTGGTTGATAGTAATTGGGATACTTGTTTGTAGTATGCGGTTATTATCGTCTCCATTACCATTGCCTGCCTCTATCCTAAGGTTAGGGTATTCAGGAATGTTATTGATCATGTCAACCGTTTGGTTATCTGCATCGATTCTATAAACGAAGAAGCTATTAGCCTCCCTTGCATAAGAACCAAGATCGGTAGCCCCATTAAATGTTGGAGTTTGAACTGCCGTTACCTCAAGATAAATTGTGCCTACTCCAGATACAGGGCCTAAGTTAAGGCTCGCATTCCTTCTGGTTACCCATAACCGAGGGTTCCAACCTCCTAAGCTATTATCAAAAACAAGTTCTGAGATGGTTAAATCAATATTGGCATTTACCCAGTGATTTTGGTTGCTATTACCGTAGCTTTTGATAACGGCTACGTCTCCTACACCTGGTACTCCTGTATTACCATCATCCACGCCATCATCTGTTAATGACCACTTAGACTGTTGGTTCCAATTCTGCCTGCCTTCTAATGTGGTATAGAATATCTCAGGCGCCCCTACAAACCTAGCCGCTTCACCTGCTGTGTAGTTAGCTTTTTCTAGAGTAAAGCCGCTATCTGTCTGTCCGTTAAAGGTGATAAGATTATTCCCTGTATCTACTCCTTCATTTTCCGGTACACTTTCGTCTTCATAGCTTCTATTGTACGTTCCACCATCCAAAACTTTTCCAGCTACATAACCACCTTCTGTACCCACAATATCTGCGTCTGCATAGGTAAACTCTGCAACGTCCACTGTCGGAAGTGCACTAAAATCGCTATGATCCACATTCCAATAATAACTCAATAAATCTCCACCTGATAGGTCGGTGGTCTGCAATTCTGCATCTACGGGACGGATCGTCACATATCCATCGTCGCTTAAATTGGAAAAGGTCATCTCGGCAGGTGTATACCTACCGCTCACTCCAATCGGGAAGCCAATGGTAGTTCCATCAGCTAAACTCCCATCAATCCTCAGCTTTAATCCACCATCACTTGCATTGCCCGCAAAATAAAAAGCGCCATTTGATGATGTGATACCTCCATCGTTGATACTGAGTTGAGTGGTGGCGTAATTGTCATGCAAGAAGTCGATTTGGAGTTCGTGGGTGTTCATATTGATTTTTCCATCAGTATATCCCATTCTGATGACCCTGATATCACTGGTGAACTCAATCTCGTTAGTACTAACGGGATTTTGTACATCCATTTTAAAATTACCTATAACGGCTCCTTGTTCTGAATTCACGGTCAAACCGTTCCCTCTAAATACAAATGTGGCATTGGTTTCGGTCACTCCCTCTTCATATACTCCCAAAATGGCATTTTCTCTCAAGGTTACCGTTCCAAAAAGTCTTACTGCATGTTCGCCTTGGTTAAATGTCCCGCTTATGTGCTCAAAATCTCCAGTAACTTGAAGTAATCTGGCTTTCCAAAGTGTGGGAATGGTCCCCGCCTCTTTCTGTTGGTCACCTGTTAGGGTTAAGGTTGTACCAACTGGTTTATCAACAATCATGTTCGTTAAAAACAATTCATAACCATTATCCACTCTTGTTTCACCAATGTATATGGTGCCATTCTCCGAGCCGTTGAAAGTCGTAGTATTGGGTCTGCCAGTATCATACAAATAGCCTTTATTATTTGTACCAATTTGCTGAGCATTATCATCTACATAGAAATTCCTGCCTATGCTTACATCGTTGCCCCCATGATCTAAAAAAGTATTTGCATTGATGGTCAGATCATTGAGTACACGCAGGGGTTGTCCTGCCAATGTACGCCATTCATCATTGCCCGTTCCGCCATCGTTCACGCCATCTCCTAGTCCGGTATCACCTGATGTCGCGCCAGAGAGCAGTACACTGGCTGTAGTACCAGAAGTATTGCTGAGATTGACATTATAGAAAGGTGCCCTGCTTGTTATGATATAGTTCCGATTATTAGTGATTGTCACATTTATCGTACCTCCACTAACATCGATATTACCAGGATCGGAATTGATAAAGATAAGTCCTCCATGCTGTTGCCCTGAATTGGCTTGGACCCCTGTTAGATTTGAAGCACCGCTGAGATTCAAGGTCCCACCTGTCATAATAAAGGAATTGTTCTCATAAGTGAGGGAGAAATTGGCATACTGTGTACGAATGCCTCCACTACTACCTGGTAAGCTCAATCCTGGAAAGTCAGTATTAGGGCTAAAGGGCCCGATATTTACTGTACCTCCGGTTTGTTCGTAACCTCCTACTTCGGAGGCACTCAAAATAGAAGTACGGAATTGTGGCATGGTAGCCGTACCGCCTGATATTTTAAATTGACCTGTAGAACGTAAGGTAACCCCACTGCCCGATGTAACGATAAGTTGTCCGCCAGACACTTCCAAAGTACCATAAGGAGTTATGGCAGCTCCTCCCGTTTTTATGACCGTCGCCCCGTTTATCAGAAGTCTTGCATTGCTACCAACAGTATAATTACCTGTATTATTCAATGGATTTACCGTAATGTTAGCTCCTAGTCTAAGAGTACCATTAATGGGTGCAAGGGCATTCATATTTTGGTTCTCTGTGGTCACATCACCACCATTGTTATAATCTGCAGGTCCCGTGAGTATAAAATCACTCGTAGAGTTGGCCTGCACATCGAGCATATAGGTATCGTCCACTCCTTTGTCACAGACCAATCTATAAAAATAGGTAGGGCCGAATAAATCTATTTGCTGATTGCTTATGGCAGAAACGAAATTAGCATCCACTATACCATCTGATGCTTCACTATTAACTACTTGCGCCGACCTTTGCGAAAAATAAGCGGTACCCCTGTTAAGGAAATCACCACTGATGTTAAAATCATGTCTTGCATCGGCACTACCTACCTGTTGCTCCGCATTGCTTTCTATGGTATAGTTACCAAGTAAGTCAATTGATATACCCGCAGTACTGCTATTGTCATTGATTTTAAAAACACCTGTTTTAAGCCATAAATCACCATTGATGGTATAGTTGGTTCTAAGTACAGCTTCATCGGTAGAAGTTGACATATTCAGTACAATGTCTTTAAATGTTCTTGGTTGGTCTAGCAGTACTCCTTGCCCATAAAGTTCTAAAGTACCACCATTGGTCCTATCGGCAAAGCCATTGGCGCCTCCAACAGTACCCAACGGAAAATTATCTACTTGAATAGTAGCCGGATCGGAATCATCATCCCAACCTTGCATACGAATGATCCCTTTACCCTGAAGATAGGCGAAGTCATGACCATGACTACTTGCAAGATCTAGTCTACCGATAACTTCTAGGCCACTGATCTGTATGTCATCAATATCTATATTTATGTTTCTTCCATTGGTAATAATCACTTTATCGAATTCATCAGGGGTTTCGTTGGCTGGATTTACAAATAGAGGAGCCACTGAACCGTCTAACGTCCAATTGCTAGCATCACTCCAATTACCAGATTTATAGCTATACCATGTTTGCGCCACTATCTGATCACCTGTACCCAAAGTGTAGTATCCAGAAAAAAGGTTGGTCGAAGGAACTTGGCAAACTATACTGTTCCCATCCTGTGTAACTACAGAAAAAATCCTTTGGAAATTACCAGTAGGCGTATCGCGATAAAGCAATACATAATCAGAAGCGCTCGTGGGAGTGCCCAACCCGGCCTCATCAAAATCGAAAGTTAGGTTTATTTCAATCTCCGCAGCATCAAGTACACCGTTGCGACTCTGCTCCAAATAATAATCCCTTGCCCAGCGGCCTGTAATCCCTGAGGTAGCGTAATCTTCCATAGAATCAGAATCATCGCCTTCGGTATTGGTCAATATATCATGAGCAACTCCACTGTGTGCCGCAAATAAAAACTCATTGGTCTGGTTGAGGCTACTGCTCGCTTCTTCTATAAACAAAGCACCACTGTGCGTGGCCGGAGTACTGTGTTTGGTAGAACCATTTGCTGTTCCAATACCGATGAGGTCTTGTGTATAGGTGGGATCGTGATTACTGAAATAGTCGTTACTTATAGTTATCCCGTATTTTAACGAAAGGTAGTTTTCTAGAATGGTTCGTTCTGCATCATTTAGGTATTTATCATATACTATTATTTCTGCTATTTTACCATTGAAATCTTGATTTGTAGCATATCCTCCATCGACTGCGTCCTGTTCACCACCTATTGCAAAAGAACCACCACTGGTAATAGTGGTGCCATTTGAGATAGTAGCGCTATTTACTGAAGAGCCATTCTTATGATGAGTAAGCGTACCACCAGATGAAGTCCAACGGCTTGAAAATATATTGAACATCGTAGCTCCATCTTGAAAATCCCCTCCGCCATTATTAGCAGTATTTGCATAAGTTCTTATATTATCAGCATCGAATATTAGATATTCGTTAGAATTGCCTCCTACAGCATAAGAAACTATACCCTCATTTCCATTAGGCGTAGCAAAAACAATAAGTGTAGAGATATGATTTGTTGGCATTAGATTGAATGGGTTAACAACCAATCTTTCTGCATTGGAGTCATCAAATTCAACTACTGGCAAGCCATTTACCTCTCCTGTTTCAAAATCTGGCAAATTTCCAGAAGAAGATGCACTAAAGGCAACTCCATTTCCAGAAATATCAACCCAATTGCTCACATCGTCCCCGTCTGCTAAAGATGCTATAGTACCTGCATCTAACCAAAGCACGTTCCTTGGTTGCCCATTGCTCCCATCAAAGTTCCCAACTCCTCCTGGGCCAGTCTGCGCGTGAATAATACCATAAAAAGATGTAATGAATGAAATTAACAGTAAAGTCTTTAGCGTCATATGTTTCCTATAAATATTCCATATATTTTGCGCATATAACGACTATAAGCTGTGTAGCTTATTATTGATTGCTCACTATTATAGGTGAGTCTCCTGATCCTTTTTAATGAATCTGGTTATCTAAGACACTTTGTAATGTATACTAGAAGGAAGTAATTTAAGACATTTTCGACCTTAAAAAGGATTGCAATTTTTTATTTCAAACTAAAATAAACGTGCAATGAAACCACTACAAACAGCAATTATTTTTACTGTATCTCAGACTGCTTCATGTTAAGGCAATCGCAAAAAAAGAGAGGATTCAGCTCACACTCCCAAAAAAGCAAACATCACAAAAAAACACACTATTCTCAGCCATCCTAGCTCTTTTCCTTTGCTTTCCCCTTTATTTATCGGCGCAGGATTATCACACTGTATACTTGGCGACCAGGTTCTCCGTGCATATGCAGTTCGAGAAGTACATCGTAGATAGCAAATGCCTACCGGCCATCTCACTTGTGGAGATCAGCGATCAGCTCACCCAGATGGAGCTCGCCGTGGAGGGCGATAGGCTCACGCTGTACGCCAATGTGGAGATTTTTCCCACTTCCAACTTCTATGTGGAGACTACGGAAAGTGAAATAGCCTTACGAAATTCTACACTTTTTTAGGTGGAGTTTTGGGTTAAAAAAACATTTACAATTTGCATTATTCCTAGAGGCCACTTATTCCATTGAACTCGTTATAATCCTCTAGAATAATTTCTTTCGTCTGGCGTATAATCCGGTTTATATTAAACACTTCCTCAAAAAGTCTCAACTCCTACCGGGCGTCCATGGTGCACCCGCTTTCTCTAAGTCTAACTCGTACTGGTTCAGCTCATCGAGATAACTTCCTAAGTTCTCTTCAAAAGCTGAAAATTCGCTTTCGGCTAGCTCAATGTTTTGCTTTTGTGTATCGGTAGGGTTTTGGCGCGTTTCCCAATGCCCACTTATTACAGTCCCTACTCGAGACATGAGAGAAGGTACTGTTGCTTCGTTCATTCTCTGCTTGGAACGGTTGCCAGATAGTTTCGTGCGCAAAGTAGACAATTGCACCTCTAATGCTTTTAAGCGCTCGAATAAATCTTTATCGGCTTTATTTGTTTTTAGCAAGGCAGCTCTCATGTGCTTGATACTTTCCTCAGTTTCACCCAACTTTTTACTAGCCATACTCATTTGTCTGTACAGTTCGGCTGTTTTTTGCTGAAAGGCAGCCACTGCGTTAAAATCTGTATCATCAGGAGCGTTAGAAACAGGTTTTACAATAAACTGTTGGGCTTCGCCTTGTTGTTCTAAGTTACCGTTGTTTAATAGGTACAAACTCGCACTATAGCTACCCGGAGCTACAAGTGGCCCTTGTTCCTCTCCTACCCAAGGTGGTTTAAAATCTGGTTCAACCAAATCTATTGGATCTGGGGAGGCCATCCTTAAATCCCAATTAGCCCTGTGCAAGCCTTTTTGAGCAGTGCCTTCAATCCAGCGGATAGGATTTCCTCCCTCGTCCTTTATCAATAACAATACACGTGCTGACTCCTCATTAGCCTCCTCTTGTAATCTATCCCAACCGGGGAAGCTCACGCTCGAACCCTGCTCTCTTAGAGATTTTTCGGAAGCCTGTCGTTGTGCTTCAGATGTTTTGGGCAAATTCTGTATATAGTAAGTAAATATGGCTCCAAAGGGTGGGTTTTCAGTCACAAAGCTTGTAGTACCCAGTGTGGGCATGCCTTTAGCTTGCATAGGCTCATTGGGTATATACCACCAAGCATCTCTTACCGAAAAGAGTGTATTTTCTGTACCCTCAACTGCCTTAGATAAGTCTCTTAGCACTGAATAATCATCCAATACGTAAAAGCCGCGCCCAAAAGAAGCAGCTACCAAATCATTGTCCCTTGGATGTAATTCTATATCTCTAAATGGAATGGTGGGCACATCGCCACCAAGTTTAATCCAATTGGTACCCTTATTCGGAGAAAAATAAATGCCGTACTCAGTACCGATAAAAAGTAAGTTAGCATCTTCATGATCTTGCTTAATAGACCAAACAATAGTGCTTTTTGGCAAATCGCCCACTATGGAGCGCCAAGATTTACCTCTGTCGGTACTCATAAAAAGATAGGGGGTGAAGTTGCCAAATTTGTGGGCATCAACGGCGACAAAAACCGTATTTTCATTGTGTTTAGAAGCTTCTATATCATTGATAAAGGAACGGGCAGGCACTTGTGGAAATACGCCACTTTTGCGCCAATTTTGACCTCCATCTTCGCTAATTTGCACAAGGCCGTCATCTGAACCAGTATAAAGTACGCCCTCTGCTAAAGGTGACTCATCTATAGAGGTAAGTGTGGCATATTTAGACATGGCTCCATTGTCGTAAAGGGCATCTACACTCCAAACCCTTCCTATCATTTCTAGCTCATAGCGATTGGTGTTGGTGGTTAGATCTTGACTTATGGGCGACCATGAATTGCCTTGATCTTCACTGCGCCATACTCTTTGAGAGCCAAAATAAAGGCGGTTACTGTTGTGCGGACTGATCAAAAGGGGACTGTCCCAATTCCATCTTTCGGGTGGGTCGTTGGGAGCAGGTTGCGGTTGGATGTTGAGTACCTCTTCATTTCTCTTGTCGTACCTGTATAACAAGCCTTGCTGTATTTCCATGTAAGCGATGTTAGGATCCTCAGGATCAAAAGCGCAATCGTACCCATCAGCACCCAATGGAACGTACCAGTCTCGATTTCGCACACCTTCGGTATTTGTCGTTCTAGAAGGCCCTATTAGAGTGCCTAAATCTTGAGCACCACCTAAAATATTATAAAATGGTTCAGAATTGTCTAAGGCCAATTTATAAAACTGAGAAATGGGTAAGTTAGGAAAATGTCTCCATGTAGTGCCTTCATCAAAACTTTCGTATAATCCAGCATCTGAACCTGCTATTAAATGCCTGCCATCTTCTGGATCTATCCAAAGTGCATGGTTGTCGCTGTGCTTTTCTCTTCCAGTACCCAAATAATCAAAGGTATCGCCTCCATTTCTGGTAACATGCAAGAAAACATCCATCTGATACACCAAATCTGGGTCTTGGGGAGAGGCTTCAATTTCTTGATAATAATGCGGCCCAGTACCACCCGAAGTATAACTATTGCGTTTTAACCAACTCTCTCCTTTGTCTTCAGACTTGTAAAAGCCTTTTTCTTTTTCATTGGCTTCAATAGTAGCGTAAACCAAATTAGGATTGGCAGGTGTAACAGCCAATCCGATTTTACCCACATCGCCATTAGGTAAACCCGTTTTCACATGCTGCCATGTATCTCCTCCATCTACAGATTTATATATGCCTGATTCCGGCCCACCAGCCAACAGAGACCAAGTATGTCGGCGCCTTTGGTAAGCAGCAGCGTACATCACCTCTGGATTTGATGGGTCAAACTCTATATCAGTCACCCCAGTATTTTCATCTATCGAAAGCACCTGAGACCAGGTTTTACCTCCATCCTCGGTTTTGTACAAGCCACGTTCTCCACCTGAAGACCATAGCGGGCCTTCAGCAGCAACGTAAACTACTTGACTGTTGGTGGGATGTATCAAAATCTTACCTATGTGTTCCGATTTTTTAAGCCCTATTTGTTGCCAAGTCTTCCCTCCATCTTGGGATTTGTAGACACCATCTCCCCAACCTACATGTCTGCCGCTCACATTTTCGCCTGTTCCTACCCAAACCACTTCTTTGTTTTGTGGGTCTATGGCCACACAGCCTATGGAATAAGAAGTTTGATCATCGAAAACAGGTTGCCAAGAAATACCTCTATTGCTTGTTTTCCAAACGCCGCCAGAGCCCGCAGCCACGTACCAAGTGCTCTTATCTGTGGTACTTACAGCGATGTCTGCTATACGACCGCCCATAAGCGCTGGTCCTATGCTACGCAATTTGAGTCCTTTCACCGCTTCAGCCATATCTGACTGCGCAAAAACGAAAGCAGTACTAAAAAGACAAATCAATAAAAAAAGGGAAGTGGCTGATTTTAACTTTGGAATCATGGATTGTTAGGGGACTGTAGTTTTACTTTATCTTCTTAAGGCTGTAAAGTAGTAAAAAATGAAGATTTAAGCGCATCCCGTAAAAATAAAAGTAATCATTAATTTGCAGAATAATTGTATTAGAAGGTAAATGACTTGCTGAGCCACAAAAAAATAACCTGCACTAAATATAGGCAGGCTATCGAGTTAGTATGAAATGAGAATTAACCTTCGAATACCAAACTGTCGGGGTTGGCACCAAGCTCTTTTAAATCTTTATTCATTTTGTCGTTAAACTCAGGTGGGCCACACACGTAGAACTTTTTATCAAAATCATCTACATGTTCTTGGATAAACTCCTTATCGATAAGCCCGTGGTGGTATTCCTGCTTCTCCTCATCACTTAAGATATTGATGAGATTACCATTTAAAATATCTTTTAATTCATCGTGTAGGATAATGTCTTTCTCGGTTTTATTGGCAAATATCAATTGGTTATTACCGACCTTACCTTTTTGCTTCAAATCACGAAGGATAGATATAAAAGGCGTAACACCGGCACCACCTGCTAAAAAAGTACCTTCTCCTTTATAGTTAATCGCTCCCCAAGCTTCTCCTATCTCAAACTCATCTCTTACCTTTACATCGCTTAATTGTTCAGTGACACCATCGTGCGATGGATAAGTTTTTATTACA
>CAKZMZ010000399.1 GCA_937129345.1 uncultured Thalassovita sp.
ACACTAGGTTCAAAGGTCCTTCCGCCATCGGTTGATTTGTGGTACCGTACATTCATTACATATACCACATCTTCGTCTTGCGTATCGGCATAAATGCGTGTATAATACCATGCTCTTTGGCGCAGAGCGCGGCTATCGTTAAGCTTTGTCCATTTCTCTCCGCCATCATCAGAGCGATAAACACCGCCTTCTTCATGTTCTATTAAAGCCCAAACTCTGTTAGAGTTGGCTGGAGAAACTGCCAAACCTACAATGCCACGAGTGCCTTTGGGTAGTCCTTCGTTCTCAGAGATTTTTTTCCAAGTGTCGCCACCGTCGGTACTTTTCCAAATATCAGAACCTTCGCCACCGCTTTCTAAGCTGTAGGGGGTTCTTCTGATTCTCCAAGTACTGGCAAACAATACCCTCGGGTTGTTGGGGTCCATCACTAAGTCAACTGCACCGGCATCGTCATTGGCAAACAATATTTTTTCCCAATTTTTGCCGCCGTCTTTACTTCTATAAACACCGCGCTCTTCGCTAGACTTATACAAATCACCCATCACTGCGGCATAAACCAAGTCAGGATTTTTTGGATGGACTCTGATCCTACCGATATGGCGAGAATTTTCGAGGCCGATTTGTTCCCAAGTTTTACCAGCATCCATGGTTTTCCACATGCCGTATCCGTAAGAGACATTACCACGCACTGTTTTTTCACCGCCGCCTACATAAATCACATTGTTGTCATATTCGCTTACAGCAATGGCACCGATTGAGCCGCCGAAAAAACCATCAGAAATATTTTCCCAGGTTTGCCCACCATCTTTGGTACGCCAAACGCCGCCACCTGTAGCGCCGAAATAAAATAGATTGGGTTTGCCAGGAACACCGGTAACCGCACAAGAACGTCCGCCTCTAAATGGGCCCACTAGGCGGTATTCCATATTTTTGTAAAGCTTGTCATCGTATGACTGGGTAGTTGCTGTGTTGCTTTGTTTTTTTCTTCTTTGCGCTTGTGCGGGCAAGATCAGCACAAAAGCCAACATCAGCATCAAAAAGCTTTGTATCGTACACTTTATGAAGTTGTAGTTTTTCATGTTTTATTGAAATTTTCCTTTAATAAATGTTAATATTCATAGGCAATTTACTAAACCCATTTTTCAATTGGAAATACCTACGATACTTGTGTCTGATATTTCGACAAACGACACAGTGCCAAGCGCTTCAAGTTCAAGGCAGAGAAGGCTTAGCTTTCATGTTTGGTTTTAATATTGACTTATTAAGAAAAGTCACGAATGCTATAAGTGAGGCTGGACAAATAAAATAGTAGACATACTATTAAGACTTGAAGAAGTAAATCGATTTTAAAGTACAAAACTAAAACCCTCGTCGATTGACTTAATTTTTTCAGAAAAACTTACTTACCTTTTTCATTGATTTTTATTAACAATTACTTAGATTGAGAAAGCTTCAACAATTGCAACCACCTGATAATCAAACCACTAGTAAAAGTAAAGATTTATAAACCCTTTTGGGTATTATTGAATAATTTGATAATGCCTAAAATTTATTACTTAGTTTAAGAGCAATTACTTATCGAATCATGAAGGACCTCACAAAAAAAAGAAGCAATTTGGTGCTGATTACTTGCCTAAGTGGCTTAATGTTATTCTCCGTTTTTTCATTTGGGCAATCTAAAACGGCTATCTACAGCGAGGATGGTCGATTGCTTAACGCTACTCAACTTGAGTTCAAACAAGAACATATAGTTTATCAGAATCCGAATTTAAGAATAGAAAATACCAATAGAATCTTTAATGAAGATATTCTATTATGCTTTTATCCTCTAGGTACTTATTATGTATATGATAAATCTGCCAAGGCTTTGGTACAGGTGCCTTATACCATTGGTGGGAACAGCAGGTTAGACAAAATCATCACTGATTCAGAAGATGTACTAGCAGGTCAGATTGAATCGGTTACACCAGCTCAAATAAAGTATTCTAACCCGAAAACAGGTAGAGACGAAGTGCTAGAAAAAGCGAAAGCAGTTGCGATTTTACACAGAAACGGTGATTACAATATTTACGGGGAGGTAGATCAGGCCGCTAACATACTCTTAAAAGTGAAAGACAAAATTCTTTCTTTAGAGAAAGAAGCTAGTTTGGTCAACAATGTTGAAGGAGAGATTGCAGAGGAAGTTGTGCTCAATTATTCTGAGGAAAGTGAGTCGGCACCGGTTGACAAAGAGGAATTTAAGAACAAAGCGCTAGCAAAGACCAAAGAGTTGGAGAATTACCTACACTTTATTGCAGGCAAGCAAACAGATAAATTTAAATCCTCTGAGGCCATAGAGTCAGCAGTTCAGCTTTTTTTGAGTGAAGAAAATATTATTCAAGTATCTTCTATAGATAGAACAACAAACGAGCAAGTAATTATAAAAAGGAAGATACGAGAATATTTGACTAGACTTAAACTACTGAAATACGATAAAGTAAAAATATCTTGGTCAGATATAAGCTATGTAAGCGATATACAATTGGGCGAATCTGGCAATTACTATGGAGTGATCGTGCTTAAGCAAAAGTTTGAAGGCTATGTTGACGGACAACTAAAATACACCGACATTACCACAAAAAGAATGACGGTGATTTTGAAAACCTATGAAAAATATGTGGCAGGGGAGAAACAAGTTCTGTGGGATGTATTCTTGGGAGATATCGGTGTAATGGAGACGAAATAGAATAGTTTTATCAATCTCAATAGCAAGGGCAATATTTACTGTTTTGCCCTTATTTTTTTTCTTTTGAATCGATAATGATGGTAACAGGCCCATTATTTACTAAATCGATATCCATCATGGCGCCAAATTCTCCGGTTTGTATCTGCTTACCCAATTTATTTGATAGTGCTTCAATCATAGACTCATACAAAGGTATGGCTAATTCTGGCTTTGCTGCATCGTTGTAGCTAGGCCTATTGCCTTTTTTGGTAGACGCATGTAAGGTAAATTGGCTCACCAATAAAATCTCTCCTTCAACATCTAATAAAGACAAATTCATCTTGTCTTCCGCATCTGAAAAAACCCTTAGGTTAACGATTTTTTTACTGAGCCATTCCACATCTGCTTGGGTATCGTCATGGGTAATGCCCAATAAAACCATAAATCCATTACCGATTTTACCAGCTACTTTTTCTTCAATGCTTACTTTGGCTTGGGTAACTCTTTGTATTACTGCGATCAAAATATAAATATTTGGTTAGAATGCTTACAAAAATATAAGAGGCTGACGAATATCAGCTTCAAGTATGTTTAATTCGCTAAATTTGTCTAAAATAATTCAATCAATAAAAGTCTAACATATGGATTACAGAATCGAAAAAGACACTATGGGCGAGATAAAGGTGCCAGCAGATAAATACTGGGGAGCACAGACTCAACGCTCAATTCAAAACTTTAAAATTGGGGGCCATACCATGCCCTTAGAAATCATAAAGGCTTTTGCCTATTTAAAAAAAGCTGCCGCACAAATCAATCAAGAATTAGGCGTGCTTAGTAAGGAGAAGTCTGATTTGATCGGCCAAGTTTGCGATGAAATCCTCAATGGTGATCATGATGACCAATTTCCTTTGGTGGTGTGGCAAACTGGCTCGGGTACGCAGTCTAACATGAACATGAACGAAGTAGTCGCCAATAGGGCACATGTGATCAACGGGGGTGCACTCACCGATGCCAAAAAGGCCGTACACCCCAACGATGATGTGAACAAGTCGCAGTCATCGAATGACACATTTCCTACTGCTATGCACATAGCATGTTATGCTTATGTTGTTGATGAAACCATACCCAAAGTAGAAAAGTTAAAGGCTACCTTAGAACAAAAAGCCAAAGATTTTGAAGAAGTGGTTAAAATAGGCAGGACCCATTTTATGGACGCAACGCCACTTACCTTGGGCATGGAGTTTAGTGGATATGCCTCACAATTGAACCACGGAATTAAAGCACTTAAAAATACCTTGGCGCATTTATCTGAATTGGCCTTGGGTGGTACGGCGGTTGGCACCGGACTAAATGCTCCCAAAGGTTATGCAGAGAAAGTAGCCGATAAAATAGCCAATCTTACTGGCCTCCCTTTCCAAACAGCGGTGAATAAATTTGAAGCCTTGGCCGCGCACGATGCATTGGTAGAAACATCCGGCGCTTTAAAACAACTGGCGGTAAGCTTGATGAAAATAGGCAACGACATCAGGATGCTTTCCTCTGGACCTAGGTCGGGCATCGGCGAAATCATCATCCCTTCCAACGAGCCGGGTTCTTCTATTATGCCGGGTAAGGTGAATCCAACACAATGTGAAGCGTTGACCATGGTTTGTGCCCAAGTAATCGGTCTGGATACAGCGGTTTCAGTAGGTGGAGCTACTGGGCATTTTGAATTGAATGTGTTCAAGCCTATGATGGCCTACAATGTGTTAACAAGCGCCCGCCTTATTGGTGATGCCTGTGAGTCCTTTAATGATCATTGTGCTGTAGGTATAGAACCAAACCATAAAAGAATTAAAGAACATTTAGATAACTCTCTCATGCTGGTAACGGCGCTAAATACGCACATTGGTTATGATAATGCGGCAAAAATTGCTAAAAAAGCCCATGCAGATGGTACCACTCTAAAAGAGGCTGCCATAGAGCTAGGATTGCTCACAAGTGAGCAATTTGATGATTGGGTAATACCGGGTAAAATGATCGGTAATTTAGATTGATACAGATTTTTCAATTTTATAGCCTGATATGCATATCGGGCTTTTTTTATGGGCAAAATCAAATATGACTTTATAAGTATGCTTTTTTTGTAGAATTTAACCGCTTATGAGTATTTCCACTTTTTAAACTCCTTCTTAATTATAATTTTCTACCAAAATTATATAAATATTCTAATTTGTTAACAAATTGGATAAGTCTTTGCAAAAAGAATAACATGCGTAGTTAGCTTTAATAAAGCATATTTTTTTAATTATGACCAAACAATTTTAAATCATCTTCTTGATGCTTTTACAGCGAAATTAGGTAAAAATCAAAGTATCATCTATAAGCTTAATGTACCAAAAAGACCCGGACAGTTAATGCTGTTGATAGATACAAAAACACCTAAGCTAAAACCCTAGAAAAATAGCTCTGATTGTGCATGTGCTTGTCAATATTCTGTTTTGGCTAATTACTTTGTAAATAAGACCAATAATTAATTAAATTTTTCACGTAATATTTATTTAATTTTTTTAAGGAAAATTTTGATTATTAACATTTGTTAACTTACATTTGGATATCGAACAAACTCTACTATTAACAACGATATCCCTTAATATTTATCTGAACTGATTTAATCCTTTTGGCTGGGCAGATATGTCCGAATATACAATTGCACTCTTTTTTAAGAGTGAATAAAATAAATATACTTATATAATTATTTGAGGATATCGATACTTCGAAACTTTAATTTATTTCCAATTTAACTGAATCTTGTCATGAAGAAACTATTTGCAATCTTATCATTAATTGGTTTATTATTTACGTTTTCTTGCGAAGACCCTAGCGAAGATATTTACAGAGATGTTGAGAAAAGGAAGGGCGAAGTTCTTTCTGGAGATGGTGATTTTGATGCTCGTTCAGGACTGTAAATAAAATATAAACTACTGAAAATCAGTGATTAATATGAAAAAGTTTTTAATATTCGCTTCTTTAGCAGCAATTTTCTTATTCTCATTTACTATGATGAATGATGAAGGAAAAGATGCAGGAAAAGCGCTTCAGAATAAAAATACTGAGGTAGTTGAGTCTAATGAAAATTCCGATATAGACAAAAAATTAGAGGAGATAGAGAAATTAGACTTTTCTAAGATTGAAACTTCAAAAGAGAATCCAGATTTTGACGCTCACGCTGGTCTAGATTAATTTTATCGCTCACTTACTTACTCAACCCATCACTATACAGTGATGGGTTAAACTGCTTATAACAATGTGCAAAATATCCTAGTTTATGCTCTTACTCTGTAGCCATTTTTAAATTGAAAGTCATGTAATTATTATGTATGAAAATAATACAAATGAGCAATATTTCTTTAATGAAAATACTTCTGAGAGATTGGCAAACTTTTCAAAAAATTTAGAGAAGACCTATTGCTCGTGTATACCCGTTGTGGGTACAGTTAGGTAAATAGTCAAAAACTAGTAACTGCTTTAGACATAGATCAAAGCTTTTCTAAGCTAAAAGGTTTTAAGTACTTGCTGCTTCCCTACTTGCGAAGCGAATGAACTATTTGCTTATTGGATCAGTAAATGTAACATGTTGCTCATACAGCTCAAATTTGCTTTTACAAATACTTCATTAACTTTGCATCAAACATTTCGTTATGTATATGCCTGCTTTTAAGCAGGTATTTTTTTGGGGTATGTTTAATCCAACTTTTGTATAGAATGCGAACTGAGCACGCCCCAAGCTCAGCTAGTATTCAGAATCCAAATTATAATGAGTCTTAAAAAGGAAATCATTATCAGAAAAGGAGAGGAGTCAGATGTTAAAAAGGTTTTTAAGTTGGTAGAGGAATTAGCCATCTATCATAAACACGACCCTGCTTACATAGACAATTCTCCAGAACAAATGCTGAGCGATGGCTTTGGCAATAAATCATATTTTAATTTTTTAGTTGCAGAAGAGGATGGTGAAATAGTGGGTACAGCCATTTATTATTTCACATATTCAACATGGAAAGGCAAAAGCCTTTATTTAGAAGACCTCATTATTACACGTAGCCATAGAGGTAAAGGCATTGGTAGTATGTTTATGGAGGCATTATCTGAGGAGGTGATCAAAACCGGTGCCCAAAAAATGAAATGGCAGGTAGCTGAGAACAATCATTCTGCAATCGGGTTTTATGAAAATATAAAGGCAGAGCTAGATCCTGACTGGATCAACTGCGAATTAAGCAGAAAACAAATCATGGAAAAATCAAAGAAAGAGCTTGTACTTGTATGATCCAAGTCTCGATGCAATCATAACAGTGGCCGCTCAATTTGAGTGGCTTTTTTTTGTTTAAAAAGTGCAACAATTAATAATTTAAGATGGGTTTAGTAATCATGTTCTTTTTGATACCAGCTTTTATTCTTCTACTGGTAAATCTCGGCTTCTATTTTTCAAATATCCATAAGGTTGTTACTGCACAAATTTATAAAGTGGCAGTATTTGGTTTTACCGCTGCGGTAGTAGTTTTGTCTTTTGTAGCAATGTCAGAGCGTATTTATTTATTTTCCTTTATTGTCCATTTTGTACTTTCTTTAGCCATGCCATTAATTGTAAGCTTGGTTTTGTTCTTAAAAAAAGATTTACCTTCTGTTAAGTGGGCTGTATTTATCAACACCTTTTTGTATGCAGCAGCAATTACTTTTGTTTCCATGCTATATTTTACCAGAAATCAAGGTTGGTTTCATTATTAGTTTATCTACCTAAGTGGTGTTTGATGCACCAAATATATAGTGGGTTATTTACTCATAAATTTTACTGATAAAAATTATCTATTAAGTACCTAGCCAAAAAAAAGATTCCTTAAGTTTTGGGCTTGAAGTATTGCGCCACATCATTACTTTTGAAGTAGAGGATAGGAAAGTGCTAAAGTGAGAAAGTATTCGATGATCAAAAGGGTACACACACATAAAAGTAAGTTTTCAAAGTGTATTCTTCATCCGACTCGATCAATTTACCAAGGCATTTAAAAAATTAATATAGAAAGCATGATTGTTATAGAAGACGTAATATTAAGCGATGATTTGGCAGAGCAGTTTTTTGTATGCAACATAGAAAAATGCAAAGGTGCTTGCTGTGTAGAAGGCGATTTGGGCGCACCGCTCGAAGAAAAAGAAAAGTTACAGCTCAAGGCAGTTTACGAAAAGGTAAAGCCCTATATGAGTGAAGACGGCATTGCCGAAGTTGAAAAGCAAGGAATCTTTGTATTAGACGAAGAAGGAGATTATTCAACCCCTACCGTTAAAGGCAAAGAGTGTGCTTATGCGGTTTATGACGAAAAAGGAATTTTAAAATGCGCCATAGAACAGGCCTATTTAGATGGGAAAACCAATTTTAGAAAGCCCATTTCTTGCCACCTGTATCCGATACGAGTTACCAAATACGAACAATACGATGCCTTGAACTACGATAGATGGGAAATTTGTAGCCCTGCCTGTGGTCATGGAAAGGCCTTGGGCGTTCCTGTTTACAAATTCTTGAAAGAAGCCCTCATTAGAAAATACGGTGAGTCTTGGTACAAAGCCTTAGAGGAAGAAGTTGCCCAGAGAAAAGAGAATGACATAGGTTAAAAACCAAAGACTATAAGTATTTCCTTGAAGTTGCGTTATAGTGCATAATCATTTTTTGAGCACAAATTTTTTTATATGACATCAACTAATCAAGGGATTTATCTTTACGGCATAATTCAAACTTCTCAAGACAGAGCTTTTGCAACAGAAGGTTTACAAGGCGAACCGGTATCTACCATAGGTTTCGATGGCCTTGCGGCGGTCTACAGCCCTTACGATTTTAATGGAAGAGACTCTGTAAAAAGCAGTAGAGCAAACATGCTTGCACATCAAAAAGTGTTGGAGTTTGTCATGCATGAATACACCATACTGCCATTTTCTTTTGGTACGGTAACAGAATCCATACAAGATATAGACAATCTAATACGCAACCGTTACCGCGTTTTTGAGAAAAACCTCAACTGGATCGAAGGCAGGGTAGAGTTGGGCGTAAAAGCTTTTTGGAAAAATCCAGACAAGGTTTTTAAAGAGATAGCCGAAAACAACCCAGAAGTACAAAAACTAAAGGCTTATATAGAGAAAACAGGAGATCAGGCAGCACTTATAGAGGTAGGCAAAAAAGTAAGCGAATTGCTAGAAAAGAAAAAACAAGCCTTTGCCGAAGTGATCTCAGAAGAATTAGCGCCTACGGCAATAGAATTCAAAATAAACAAATCTATAACAGATGCGATGTTTCTCAATGCTTCCTTTTTGGTAAGTAAATCAAGAGAGGTGGAGTTTGACAATGTAATGGAAGACTTAGGTGAGAAATATGAAGGTGAAGTCGATTTTAAATATGTTGGCCCTTTACCTGCCTACAATTTTATAGATCTTTCTATAGAATTAGAGGAGTGGGAAAAATAATTTGTAGCGAGCAATTGTAAGAAGAATTACAAATATTCGTTAACAAAACATCCAAGTAAAACGAGCTAAAGCAGCTTATTTTAGAAAATTATCTTTACTATCTCTTAATTCCTGCTTGGATACCAGGCAGGTTTTTTTATTTTAATCATATCTTATGTTTTTGATTGATAATATTTTTTCTGCGCCGGCAAAAGGTTTCATGAAAATTTTAGAAGTGATCCACGACGAGGCGCATAATGAACTCTACAACCCAGAAAAGATAAGGCAAGAGCTCATGCAGCTTCAAGTGAAATTAGAGATGGAAGAGATTTCTGAAGAAGAGTATGATGCTGCAGAAGAGATCTTATTAGACCGCTTGGATGAAGCACAGAGAATGCATCAATAAGTAAAATCTCTTTCTATTATATTTAGGGAGTTTTGCTAAATAGATTTTTTACCATGCATCAAGAGATTTTTTTAACTTATTTATACTGTTTTTGCGACCAACCCGTAGAACTGCCCGCTTTTAGTTTTGAAAGGCCTTTACAACTTTTACCCGTAGGGAAAAACTATGCGGTTATCGAGAATGTGTCAAGTAAAGATTTTTCAGAGCTGGCATTGCAAAAAAATATGGCAGAAATGGACTGGCTGCTCCCCAAGGTAAATTTGCACGAGAGCGTTGTGCAGGATTTAATGAACAAAGCCACCGTATTACCCATTAAGTTTGCCACTATATTTTCTACCGATAACAATATTGTAGAGCTTTACAATGCCAATAAGGCCGACTACGAGGACAATTTCAAAAAATTAAAAGGCAAACAAGAATGGGGCATAAAGGTCTACAGTGCTGCAGATGATTCTTGGCTATTGCAACAGGCCAATGATAAAGAGATCAACGAAGCCAAAGAAATGTTGGCATCGGCCACGCCAGGTAAGGCTTTTTTAATGAAGAAAAAAATCCAAGGGCTGATCAACAGAAAAAAGTCTGAAATTAATAAGACATTGGGCTCAGAACTTTATCGTGCTCTAAAAACAGGTACAGTAGAAAGTTTGCAAAAGTCTATTCTTCCAGCTCAAACAGATACCGATAACGACAGCAAATTGATTCTAAATAGCGTTTTTTTACTGGAAAAAGGTGCAGTTGAGCAGTGGTTAGCAAACATACAAAACGTAGAAACTGAGCTCGGTAACGATAAAATTGTATTTGATGTAACAGGCCCTTGGCCACCTTACCATTTTGTGGGTTAACTATATGGACGACTTAGATTTACTTAAAGAAGAGGACGTAACCCTTGTGGAGATTCTAGACAGGGTACTCGATAAAGGTGTGGTCATTTCAGGCGATGTTATCTTGTCTGTAGCCGATATAGATTTGGTATATTTGGGTTTAAAAATCGTACTCAGCTCAGTTGAGACTTTAGAGGCAAGGCACCCGTTGCCAACGCATCTAAAAAATGACCATTTGCTTTAAATGGCAGAGCAAGTAGTCTATATAAATAAAATCTCATCTTCTTTTTGCCTAAAAACTTTGCGACTGCCCCAAGCCGGCATTACCTTATGTTCAGACAAAAATTGCTTATGCCATGAAAAGTGCTATAGTTCCATTTTGTATGTTTAAAGGTGATATTGCTTCCTTGGCCGAGCAAGAAAAATTATTGGGCCTGCCACTTGCCGTATTGAACCATAAAAACTTGATGATGGTAATTTTGGATGGGGGATACCCAACAGAAGAAAATAGCCATGATCAAAAATTAATGGTTTTGGCGGCGCTCAAGCATGGCAAAGTCATAAATTCATTGCTTAGCCATAAATCTCTGATACCTTTTCGCTTTAATACAAGCTTTGATTCAAAAAAAGCTGCCGTACAGTGGATGGCTGCGCACTGCCAGGCAATTACCGAGGAGTTGGAATTTCTAGAAAAAAAGTTTGAGATGCGCATTTGGCTAAGAGGCGCTGTTGATGCATTTGATACAAAAACAAGGCAGCAAGCATTGCCCAATACACCCGGTGCTGCTTACCTACAAAAAAAGATAGAAAAGTTAGACAGAGAAAAAAGCATTTCCGATAGTGCAGAAGTATTGGCCAAAAAGATAAAAGGTTTGGTGGGTGAAAGCACTTATAACTATACAGCAAAAACTGAATTAAAAGAAGGCGGTGGTTTTGATATCAAGATTGATTTTTTGTTAAAAGATATTGAAGCTCAAGACTTTAAGAAAAAAGTGAGAGAGGTTTTAAAATCCTTCAGATTCGAAAAGGCAGATATAACTGGGCCTTGGCCTGTATTTCATTTTTTATCGGAAAGGTTTTTAAAGAGCTTACAATAGGTCTATTTTGTGGGCAAAAATTAATTTTGTGCTTTTACGATTTTTCTGGAGTAAATTCAGATTGAACTCTAAGAGAAGAGGCGAATGTTTAAGAGGCGTATTAAAAAAAGAATCCCATAGTTTATGAAAAAGACACTTATTTTAGGTGCAACAACCAATCCTACAAGATATGCCTACGAGGCTGCCCGGCGGTTTATAGAAGAAAGCATTGACTTTGTACCTGTAGGTATCAAAAAAGGAGAGGTTTTCGGTAAGAAAATCATCAATGATAAAACCATTATAGAAGGCATAGACACCATTACTCTGTACATAGGGCCGGCCAAGCAAACAGAATGGGAAGAGTACATCTTAAGCACAAAACCCAATCGCATCATCTTTAATCCGGGTACGGAGAATACTTCTCTTGCCCAAAAGGCTAAAAAAGCAGGGATAGCTCCTATATTTGCATGTACTTTAGTAATGCTTTCAGTAGGAAATTATTAAGTGATGCAAACTGCCATAAAAAATACCCATTTCAATTTTGACAAATGCACAGGATTTTACGCTGGTAAAGTAAGGGATGTGTACTTTTTTAAAGACAAACTGGCCATGGTTACTAGTGATCGCATCTCCGCTTTTGATGTGATTTTACCCAAAGCCATACCTTTTAAAGGCCAGGTACTCAATAAAATAGCGGCTATGTTTTTAGAGTCTACCAAAGACATAGTGCCCAATTGGGTAGAGTCAGTGCCACATCCTAATGTGATTATCGGTAAAAGATGTAAGCCATATCCTATTGAAATGGTCGTTAGGGGCTATTTGGTAGGCCATGCTTGGAGAGAGTACAAAGCAGGAAAAAGAACACTCTGTGGCGTTCCCTTGCCCGAGGGCATGAAAGAAAACGACAAGTTTCCTACGCCGATCATTACTCCTGCTACCAAAGCGGAGGAGGGCCATGATGAGGACATTTCTAGAGAAGAAATCATTGTCAAAGGCCTTGTTCCTGAAAAGGAATATACACAGTTGGAAGAGTACACATTATCGCTCTTTAAGAAGGGAACTGAGATCGCTGCAAAGGCAGGTTTGATTTTAGTAGATACCAAATATGAATTTGGTAATTACAATGGTAATATTTATCTTATTGATGAGATTCATACTCCAGATTCTTCGCGGTATTTTTATGCTGAGGGTTATGAGGAACGCCAAAAAAATGGTGAGAGACAGAAGCAACTGTCTAAAGAATTTGTTAGAGAATGGCTTATAGAAAATGGATTTCAAGGCAAAGAGGGGCAGGAAGTACCGGAGATGAGAGATGGCTTTGTGCAACATGTTTCTGAAAGATACATGGAGCTTTATAAACAGATTACAGGAAAATCTTTCGAAAAAGATGCCCATTCGCTTAGTTTGTCTTCAATCGAACAAGCGATTCATCAATATTTCACTACAAACTGATATATTTGAAAATTAGATTGAGAACTAGCATGAAAGTCATTTGTTAGTTTACAAACTTAAGACAAATTTATAAAAGCATTAAACTGTAAACTATATGAAATACGCAGTAGAAAAAGCGGAAAAATACACCAAGTTAACTTTAGAAGAAGAAAAGCTAGATACCCTGAAAGCCCCTCAGCTAAAATCAGAAGTGATCACGTTGTATCAGTCAGGTACGGTCAATTTGATTCTCAACTTATCTTCGGTAAAATATGTAGACTCTTCAGGCCTTAGTGCAGTGTTGGTTGCTCACAGAATGTCTAAAGATATTGGAGGCGTATTGATTTTGACAGGGGTTAACGAGCATGTTTTTAAATTGATTCGCATTTCTAAGTTAGAGAATGTACTGAATATTTTTCAAACAGATGAAGAGGCAGTAGATGCCATTTTCTTAAGCGAAATCGAAAAAGATTTAGGGGAAGAAGAAAATTAATAGAGACTTTTCGTCAAAACGGTAAAGAGTCATCTTTACCGTTTTTTATTTATACGCATCCATTGGAATCTTACGTACAAATTCTTGGCTCAAGTTCTGCCATACCTGCTTGGGATAGATACATGAGCGCCCAATTCTTAAATATCAACGGAGCGCATTGTTTAATAGATTGTGGAGAAGGCACTCAGTACCAAATCAAGCGATTTAAGGTCAAGGCATCCAAAATCGATTATATTTTTATTAGCCACCTACATGGCGACCACTACTTTGGTCTGCCCGGTCTGTTATCAAGTTTTAATTTGTTGGGTAGGGAGAGGCCCATGCATATTTTTGGCCCTTCTGCATTACGAGATGTATTATTGAGCATCAACAAGGCCTCTAAGGTCATCAATTCTTTTCCGATATATTTCACTGATACCAATCCAAATCGATATGAAACCATATTAGAAACTGAGTTTTTTTCTGTGCATTCTTTTCCGCTCGATCACAGAATAGACTGTACGGGTTTCCTCTTTAAAGAGGCAGTTGGTGAGCACAAACTATTGGCAGATAAATTACCAGAAGGTTTTCCTTACGAGTATATGAGAGAATTAAAAAAAGGAAAACCGGTAAAATGGCAAGAAAAAGTTTTTAGCCCCGATGATTATACGGAACCACCCGCAGCCCCCAAGGCTTTTGCGTATTGTTCCGATACCGCTTACACAGAATCGCTACTGCCATTTATTGAAAATGTGAATTTGTTGTACCACGAGGCCACATTTAGCAAGAATGATTTTGAGCGCGCCCTTAAAACTAGGCACAGTACTACTTTGCAGGCAGCTACTATTGCGCAAAAGGCTAAAGCTGATAAATTGTTGCTAGGGCATTTTTCAATAAGGTATAAGTCTTTAGAACCATTGCTTACCGAAGCAAAATCTGTGTTTGATAATGCTTATCTTGCCAAAGAGGGAGGCATTTTTACCATATAGGGT
>CAKZMZ010000400.1 GCA_937129345.1 uncultured Thalassovita sp.
CGGCACCGCTTTGTTGTTTGTCCAACAAGTAAGAGGTTTTCATCCAAATATCTCGCAAAGTAGCTACCTCAAGAGTATGTGCAGTTCCTTTATGTTGAACTGTTAAACTATCTGATTTAATCACTTTGCCCAAAACTTTAGCGGTAACTCCTGCTTCTACTAATTTGGGCAAAATAGCTTCGGCGTTTTCCACCTGAACAATGACTGATGGCTTTTCGCTAAAGAGCAATTTGATCAAATCTTGTTCGGTAAAGGCATCTAAATTGATGTCCATGCCCCAACCGTTTCTGGCAAAAAGCATTTCCAACAAAGCCGTAATCATTCCACCTGCCGAGATGTCGTGTCCTGCTAAGATTTCTCCATTTTCAATCAAGCTTTGCAAAGTATTAAAAGCCTTGGCGAAATAATCGGCAGAACTAACCTCAGGTACTGCATCCCCTAGTTGATTAATGATTTGGGCAAAACTGCTGCCACCCAATTCAAAATCGGCTTGGCTAAAATCTATATACACCAATTCGCTGCCTTCCATCGGAGCGATGACGGGTTTTACTACTTTTTCGATATTGCTGGTTTCGCCTACGGCAGAAATAATGACCGTACCCGGGGCATACACCACTTCTTTGCCATATTTCTGTGTCATAGAAAGTGAGTCTTTTCCTGTCGGTATATTGATACCGAGCGCACAAGCAAAATCACTTACAGCTTCTACGGCTTTGTACAGTCGAGCATCTTCGCCTTCGTTTTTGCAAGGCCACATCCAATTGGCACTCAAAGAAACGGATTTAAGTTGCTGGCTCAACGGTGCCCAAACCAAATTGGTCAAGGCTTCTGCAATGGCATTTACTGCTCCTACTTCTGCTTTAATCAAACCTGCAATTGGTGCATGCCCAACGGAAGTAGCAATGCCTTTCTTGCTCAAAAAGTCAATCGCCATTACGGCTACATCATTTAGCGGTAGCTGAATAGGGCCAGCTGTTTGCTGCACAGCTACTTTGCCCGTTACCGAGCGGTCCACCTTGTTGGTGAGCCAATCCTTGCAAGCCACGGCTTCTAGCTGCAACACGGCTTCTAAGTAATCTTTAAGTTTTTCAGGTTGATAGTTTAAAGAGGGAAAATCAGCAGCAACAGCTTTGTCTTGCATCACGGTTTTAGGTGGTTTTCCGAACATGTATTCCAACTTCCAGTCTATGGGTTTCTCGCCATTTTGAGTATTCTCAAAACGGAAGTGCATATCGCCAGTAGTTTCACCCACTACATAGATGGGGCTTCTTTCTCTTTGGGCGACTTTCTGCAAGGTTTCTATATGCTCAGGTTTCATTACCAAACCCATGCGCTCTTGCGACTCATTGCCCACAATTTCTCTGGCAGAAAGCGTTGGGTCGCCTACGGGCAGCTTATCCACTTCAATGGTACCGCCTGTTTCTTCCACCAATTCAGACAAACAATTTAAATGTCCGCCAGCACCGTGGTCGTGGATAGAAACAATGTGGTTTTCGTCAGATTCTGCAAAGGCACGCACCGCATTGTACACCCTCTTTTGCATTTCGGGGTTAGAGCGTTGCACTGCATTCAGTTCTATACTATTGGCAAACTCACCCGTAGCTACAGAAGAAACGGCTCCGCCACCCATGCCTATGCGGTAATTATCGCCACCTAGCACTACGATTTTATCTCCCTTTTCAGGTACACGCTTTTTACTATCGCGAAGCAGCCCAAAGCCAACACCGCCCGCCATCATGATTACTTTGTCAAAGCCAAATTCTTTAGTTTCACCTGAGGAATTATTTTCCTTGTGTTCAAAAGTGAGTACCGAACCACAGATCAAAGGCTGCCCGAACTTATTGCCGAAATCGCTGGCACCGTTAGAGGCTTTTATGAGTATATCGCTAGGCGATTGATAGAGCCATTTTCTTGCAGGAAAAGCCTTTTCCCAGTCCCTATTTTCATCTAACCTGGAGTAAGAAGTCATATAAACAGCTGTTCCAGCCAATGGCAAACTGCCTTGTCCGCCTGCCATTCTATCTCTAATTTCTCCACCAGATCCTGTTGCAGCGCCATTAAAAGGCTCTACCGTAGTGGGGAAATTGTGTGTTTCGGCTTTAAGAGAGATGACTGTTTTGATGTCTTTGATATCGAAGTAATCGGGAATGTCTTGGCGCTTTGGCGCAAATTGCTCTACTTCGGGCCCTTCAACAAAAGCCACATTGTCTTTATAGGCAGAAACTAAAATATTAGGATTAACCTCAGATGTTTTTTTGATGAGTTGAAAAAGGGAATGGGGCATGCTTTGGCCATTAATCACAAATTCACCATTAAAAATCTTGTGTCGGCAGTGTTCAGAGTTCACTTGCGAAAAACCAAAAACTTCGCTATCTGTAAGCTTTCTGCCCATTTTTTCGCTTACGCTGTTCAGGTACTCAATTTCATCTTCACTTAAAGCCAAGCCTTCTTTTTGGTTGTATGTGGCAATGTCATCTATGTAAACGATTGGCTCAGGCATTTTTTCTATAGTGAAAACACTTTGATCTAAGTTTTTATAAAGTGCTTGTAGCATGGGATCAAATACTGCCTTTTCATCATCAACCTTTACAAACTCTTCAATGCGTTTAATGCCATTTACGCCCATATTTCCGCAAATCTCTACTGCGTTGGTACTCCAAGGCGTGATCATCTCTTTGCGAGGTCCAATAAAATAGCCATTAAGAGATTTGGCATCTATAAATGTTGCATCGCCAAATAACCATTTTAAGCTGTTTAGAGCAGCTTCTTGTGGCATTTCAATTACTTGGCAAGCGATGATTTTTTGTGTTTGGCTTTTAAAAAAAAGTATCATTTGAGCAGGGGAACTAGTTTTAATTTGATGCGGCAAATTTAGCCATTTATTATTCTCTACAGGCTTTACTCGCACTTTTTGTTTGATGCAACCTTTCTCTTGTTACTCAATAAAAAGCCAAAAGACAATATAAATTTTTAGCCGTAAAAGGATAAAAAACCTAGGGTTCTTGGTACTTTTGTTGTCCAAACCTTTTCCTTTTGCAACTATCCTTTATTTTTCGATGTCAATTTTTTAGGAAGGACTTTTAACTGAATATGACCAAATCCAATATAAAAAAAATAATAGCTGTCATTATTCCGCTAATTATTTTTCTACTGCCGCCTTCATTTTTTCCCATAGAAAACCTAAGTATTGTGGAAAAAAGGGTGATAGGCATTTTCTTTTTAGCTGCATTTTTTTGGGTATTAGAACCCATACCTATTTACGCTACTTCTGTACTTATTATAGTGCTTGAATTACTGCTCATCTCAGACAAGAGCTTTGTACTTTTTATGCAGGGCAGCGATGCCGCTAATTTCGGTACGCTTATGTCTTACAGAGAAATTATGGCCACTTTTGCCTCACCCATTATCATGCTTTTTTTGGGTGGTTTCTTTTTGGCATTATCAGCAACTAAATACCGCTTAGATCAAAACTTGGCCCGTGTTTTACTAAAACCCTTCGGAGAAAAACCAAAAATGGTAATGATGGGTTTAATGGTGATTACGGCAGGGTTTTCAATGTTTATGAGCAATACGGCCACCACCGCCATGATGCTTTCAATACTCGCACCCGTTTTGGCAGTATTTAACCCGGGCGATAAAGGGAAAACGGCTTTTGCTCTTTGTGTACCCGTAGCGGCCAATATTGGTGGCATTGCCACGCCAATAGGTACACCGCCCAACGCCATTGCTTTAAAGTATTTGGCTGATACAGGTACCATTAGCTTTGGGCAGTGGATGTCTTTCGGTTTTCCTTTTGTGTTGGTCTTGCTTTTGTTTTCTTGGGTATTGTTAAGTGCACTTTTCCCTATTGAGACACCTAAAATTAAATTGGCGATCAAAGGTAAGTTTCTTAAAACCCAAAAGGCCTATATCGTTTATGCTACCTTTGCTGTAACCATCTTTCTGTGGCTTTTCGATTTCTTACATGGCATGAATGCCTACATTGTAGCGCTGATACCTGTAGCGGTGTTTTCGGCGACAGGTATCATCAACAAAGAAGATTTAAAAAACTTAAGTTGGGATGTGCTTTGGCTGGTTTCTGGAGGTATCGCCCTGGGCAATGCACTAGATAAAAGTGGATTGGCCAAAAATGTAGTGGCCAACATTCCTTTTGAGGCTTTTCCTGCTTTGGCCTTGATTGTTTTTACAGCAACATTGGGCTTGTTAATGGCCAACTTTATGTCGAATACGGCTACCGCCAACTTGTTATTGCCCATCATAGCTGCTTTAGGTACGACTATGACAAGTTTAGAAGATTTTGGAGGAGGGAAAATGCTTATTTTGTGCTTGACTTTTTCTGTCTCTTTGGGTATGGCCCTGCCAATCAGTACGCCACCAAACGCCTTGGCACACGCTACAGGGCAAATTCAGACCAATCAGATGTCTAAAGTAGGGGTTATTGTAGGAATTACAGGTGTTCTACTGACCTTTGTCATGTTATATGTGCTTAAAATGGTGCAATTTATATAAATAAAAATGAGGTAGTTGCCTCAATATAATTTAAAAATGTGCTTGTCGATACTTTTAAATTTATCGATGATCAGCTACCAAAAAAATTATGTCTAACGAGCGATTTTTAAGGAGTGCCAATTTAGAGTGGTTGAAAAAAGCCTATTTCTCTAATGAGCAACAAAAGCTGCACATTAAGCAAGGCGAGGTGTTGATGAAGCAAGGTGAAGAAAATAAGCGCTTATATTTGATAGAAAAAGGTGCACTTACTGGCTATTTAGAAGATGAGACAGGGAAACCTTTTGAGGTTTTTCGCTCTACTGAGGGTATGTTCGTAGGGGTTTACAGTTTTTTTTCTAAAACTTATGCGAGTTACGCCACGATAATAGCTACAGAAGATAGCGATTTGGCCTACATTGATACTTCTGTAGATGTAGTAGAAGATGAAGAGTGCCGCAGCTTTGTAGAGCATTTCATGCCTATCATCGTTAATGAGCTTTCCTCTAGGCAGTTGTTGGCAAGGGAAGCCTCATTGGAGAAAGAACGTACCTTAAAAAGATTGCTCCATCATGATAAAATGGCTACTCTTGGAGAAATGGCCGCGGGCTTGGCCCATGAGCTCAATAATGCAGTAGGTGTTCTGCAGAGAAAAACAGAGTGGCTGTCAGAAGAAATGGCGGGTTATCTCAAAGAAAAAGATTCTAAAGGAATGTTTCCTTTTTTTGAAGAAGGCTTAAAACATGGACAGCACTTATCTAGCAGAGAAGTACGTAAAAACCGCCAAAAATTAGAAGCTAAAGGGTTGCCATCTTCAGAAGCACAGAAAATTGCCCGCACAGGAATTACCGACAAAGACTTAAAAAAACATTTTAAAAATGACGCTGACCACACTAATAGAATGTATTACTATTGGGAAATCGGTACGGCCTTTCACGATATGCTCTTGGCAGCCAAGCATGCCGTACACGTAGTAAAATCTGTAAAACAATTGGGTGTTTCAGGCGCCGAAAGAAAACACGGAGTGAGAATTAGCGACACCATTAACGAGGCCCTTGCATTATTAAACAGTCCATTGAGGCAAGTGAATCTACAAACCGATATTGAGGAAGTGCCAGAAATTAATGCAAGTAGTGGTGAGTTGGTGCAAGTGTGGGTAAATTTAATAAAAAATGCCATCGAGAGCATGTTGCAAGTAGAGGGCTTAGATCCCAAATTGCGTATTGCTTGTTGGGTGCGATCCTATAAAATAATGGTGGAGGTAGAAGACAACGGGCCAGGTATTCCGCAGGCAATTCAAGAAAAAATATACGAGCCGCATTTTAGTACCAAGAACGATGGCCCTGTGGTAGGTTTGGGTCTTGGCTTGGCCATTGTTAGGAGGTTAGTAGAAAGTTACCAAGGAAGCATAAACCTAAAAAGCCGATCTGGAAAAACCATTTTTAACATAAGTTTTCCTTTAGAAAAGGATTTAAAGCAATAAACCATGAGCCGAATAAACATAATTTGTGTAGACGATCAAAGAGATGTACTCACCACAGTATCTCGCGACCTGCAACCTTTAAATAATCACATCGATATTGAAGAATGCGAGTCGGCAGACGAAACGTTAGAATTAATAGAAGACCTTGACAGCGAAGGCAAACACATTGCAGTAATTATCTCAGACCATGTAATGCCGGGTAAAAGTGGGGTAGAACTGTTAAAAGAAATCAACGAGGACAACAGGTTCGTGAACACCAAGAAAGTTTTACTTACAGGTTTGGCCACACATCAAGACACTATAACTGCTATAAACCAAGCTGGTATAGATCGGTACTTAGAAAAACCTTGGCATGCAGAAGAACTGCTGAACAATGTAAAAGAACTGCTCACTGCCTACATTATGGAAAGTGGATTAAACTATGAGAAATACATGGATGTACTTGATCAGCCCACCTTATTGAACCACTTAAGGAAAAGACATTGATTTTCTTTGTGATCAATAGTGGTTTGTAGCCTTAATAAATACCAGTTAAGTGCGTTGTAGAAACATGCTTTTAGCAGGCAAATCAAATAAACCTTGCTACTAACTAATTTTTTAGCATGAATACCACTATTTATTTTTTTATATACATCGCCTTTTTCTTTATTCATGATTACACAGTTCTGGGTCAGGGGAACAGCATTGCTGGCCAAGTATTAAATGAAGATGGGCAACCTGTACAAGGTGTTAAAATATCCCTGGGTAATGGTTTTGAGATCAGCGATCAGAATGGAAATTTTGTAGCTGCTTTGGAAGAGGGTAAAGATGGGTTTGAGAATATTCAGCTTTTTAAAAGAGGGCATGCGCTTAAAAACTGGGAAAGCATCACCGATAAAGATGGAAGTCCCTTCCTAAAAATTCATACCAGATACATTGCCTTTGATTTACTCGGTAAAGCTTTTGATGAGTACGGCAAGCCACTGACCAACACCGATGTGGTTTTGCGTTCGGCAGATCCTGCCATCACTGCAAAAACCAACAATAAAGGTGTTTTTTCTATGCATATCCCCTCCTATGTGCGGGTAAACAAGCAAAGCGATTTTTTGATTGCAGGAAGAAAAGTAATTCCCGAAGGCATTAAGTTCGAAGAGAAAGGAGGCATTTTAAACTTGAGCCTTCCAATAAAAATGCAAAAAATCATCGTTTTTAACGATGCTAGCGAAAGAATCCCCAATCTGCCTATAAACATTAATCAACAATCTTTTGCGACTGATGATAACGGAGAGCTTAGTACGAGGCTTGGCGACAAAAAAGACAATGTTTTTGAAGCAAAAGACCTAGAAGTACAGGAAGTAAAATATTTGCCAGCCGATCAGGTAATCATGGTTTACATGAAACAAATAGAAATTACAGAACAAAATTCTATTGCAGAAGCCGAGGAAGGTGAAGATAGCGAAGAAGATTTGTTGGCTACCAAAAAAACAGAAGACTTGGTAGAGACTTATGGCAAAGATTTTAACTACATCATTAACGAATTAGAATTAGAGAAGCAATTACTTATTGAGCGCAGCAACCAATTGCGTACAGAGATGGAAAAAGTAGCCGCAAAGATGAGTAGTGAAGAAGAACTTTCACCCGCTGAAAAAGAATCGCTACAGAGCTATATGAAGCAATTGGAAGAACAGTTGATAGAGAACGATTTGGCCTATGAAGAAGCTCAGCTAAAAACAAAGGAAATCATAGACAAGATGAAATTGGCTATGATGAGCAAAGATTCCATTTTTCATGTAACAGAAGAAAAGCTTGAAGAGGTAGTGCACGAAAAGCAATTGGTAGAAGAGGAACTCAAACGAGACATTATCATTTTCTCTGTGGTGGCTTGTTCTCTGGTGGCTATCTTGGGAGTTACTTTGATTTCAAGTAGAAGAATTAAAAAACAGAGAAATGAACTGGCTATAGTTAATGAAAGATTGCACGAGGCACAGGAGGAGTTACTAAGAAATGTAGATGAGATAAATAAACAGAACAGAGAAATAAAAGAGCAGGCGACCAACTTGAGCGAACTAAACAAAGAAGTTACGCTCAAAAATAAAAAAATGACCGATAACATTCGATACGCTTTAACGGTGCAAGAGGCAATTTTGCCCAATCAAGAATACATTGCTACTTTCTTTCCAGATTATTTTATTACCTATTTGCCCAAAGACATTGTATCAGGAGATTTTTATTGGTTTGCACACATCGCTGCAAAGGGCAATGAAAAAGCAAAAACTTTTATAGCTGCCGTAGACTGTACAGGGCATGGGGTCTCAGGTGCATTTATGTCGTTGATCGGCTGCACCTTATTAAATGATGTGGTGAATCAAAGAGGCATTTATCGTACAGATCAGATTTTATGCGAACTTAACGTAAATGTGGCGAGGCAACTCAAGCAAAAAGAAAATGCAAGTAGTGATGGTATGGACGTTAGCCTATGCTGCATAGAAGAAGCCGAAAATGGCCATTATTTATTGAACTATTCTGGTGCTAAAAGGCCACTATTTTACTACGACCATCAGAAAAAAGCCATTAAGAGATTAAAAGCCGATAGAAAATCTGTTGGAGGCAAACACAATTTGGAGTATCAGTTTACCCGACAAGAGATTACCCTCAAAAAAGGTGACAGCATTTACATGGATTCAGACGGTTATACAGATCAGCACAACAGCGAAAGAGAGCGCTTTGGCAGCAAAAGATTGTATGATTTGATTCTAGAAATTGCTGAAAAACCTATGATAGAACAGCAGGCCATTTTAGATAAAACACTACAGGAGCACAAAAAAGACGTAGAGCAAAGAGATGATATTTTGCTAATGGGCATTAGACTTTAAGCCTATATTGTTGGGTTCCTATTAACGATTTTTTCAGCCTCGACTTATCTGATCATTCATCCCACTTATAAGCTATACTTAAATGTTGGTTGAAGTGTGAAGAATTTTAATCAAGAAACTCCAATACAATTTCTTTGCTTTTTAATGTTAGTTATGATTAGCGGTGGTGAAATCATCATTTCAATAATAATTTTTCTTCCCCAAAGGCATATTTTCATTCTTACTAATCGAATAACTACCTTTGCATAATAATTTACATATTTATGCTAAACCGAAGATTATTAAGAATTAAAGCCATGCAAAGTATTTATTCATTCAAGCAGAATGAAGAATCTGACTATAATTTGGCTTTGGAGAAACTGAAGGAGGATTTCAGGTTTGAGCTTAACATGATTGGCAAATTCGAAGCGCCGAGGTTTAAGAAGGACGAGGAGATTGCTACGCTAATTTTTAAAAATGCAATAGAACCACAAGAACACGCAGAAATAGATGCCTCAGAGCTTTCTGAAAAAGGCAAAGAGTTGGCCAATGACGCCATTCATTTCTACAAAACAAAACGCAGCAAAGATTACATTCACCATAAACGCAAAATGGTAACAGAGGCCGAGAAAATTTACGACCGATACATTTTGCTGCTCCACCTTTTCAATGAAATGGTATCGCTAGATGCTGAGGGTGGTATCTTTGTTTCAAATCCAGTTATTAATTGCTTGCTTAAGAGCGAAAAACTGGCTAGGTTGATAAAAACCAAAGAAGTTAAGTGGGATACGGCCACGATAAAAAGTTGGTATAAAATCATCAATAAGGAAGAAGAGCTACTGGAAAACCTTAAAAAAGAAGCAAACGATTTTGAAGGAAACAGAATGCGTTTCAGAATCATAATCAGGGATTTTATATTCAAGCATGATGTGGTACTTTCTTACTTCGACGAGTTGGACATCAATTGGTCAGAAAATAAGAGCATATTAAGAAGTATGCTCATAAATACAGTAAAATCCATTGAGGAAGGAGCTTGCGAAGATGCAGATTTATTTTTACTATCGAGAAATTGGGAGGATGATCGGCATTTCTTTCAGCAATTGTTTGAACTATATGTAGAGCAAGAAAATTATTATGATGAATTGATAGTAGAAAAAACCAAGACTTGGTCTGCCGATAGAATAGCCGTTGTAGATAAAATATTAATGAAAATGGCTATTTGTGAGATGCTCAATTTCCCAAATATACCGGTAAAAGTTTCTATCAATGAGTACATAGATGTATCGAAAAGCTACAGTACACCAAAAAGTGGGCAGTACATAAACGGTATGTTAGATGAGATTTCTAAAAAGTTAAAAAACGAAGGAAAAATAAAGAAATCGGGTAGGGGATTGATTGATAACAAGTAAAAGGTTAATTTTCAGAAAATTTAAACTAGCATTATTATGAGTAAAGGAGGAGGAAACAGTTTTGTATCATTCATTACAGGTGCCATTGTTGGCGCTGCATTAGGTATTTTATATGCTCCTGACAAGGGTAAGAACACCCGAGATAAATTAAATTTCGCTTTAGATAAGTACTCAGAAAAGCTACAAGAGATTATCGATGAACTGATAGAGGGAAAAAGTGAACCGATAAGTATGGCGAAATCTGAGGGAGAAAAAGTGATTGCCGATGCGATACAACAAGCCGAGCAGCTAAAGAAAGAAGTAGATGCTCTTAGAAATAAGATTGTACCTAAGCCTAAGCAAGAAAAAGAAGCGGGTAAAGCACAGAAAGAGTCTTAAAACCATATGGTCTAAAAACGATTATTTATTTCAGTAACAAATTCTAAATTTTTGATAACTAAAAGATTAGCTATGGCAAAAATGTTTAAGTTAACACTGGTATTGGCTTTATTTTTTTCATTGGTAGCCTGCGAAAACAGAAAAACAGGTTCAATGGAAGATAGCTCGGCAAAAAAAGCTGAAAAAACGCCTGCTCAAGCTGCAGCAGAAAAAGCAGCAGCCTCAAAAACATTTGCTGACTTTTCATTCGAAGAGACACAGCACGATTTCGGTACAATCTCTCAAGGAGATGTTGTAAAACACAGTTTTAAGTTTACCAACACAGGTGAGGCGCCCTTGGTAATATCTGATATAAAAACTACTTGTGGCTGCACTACTCCACAGTATACTAAAGAACCAGTTGCCCCAGGCGAAACCGGCGAGATCTTAGTACAATTTAACAGTGCGGGTAAATCGGGTATTGTTAACAAAAGGGTAACCATTTATGCCAATGTTGAAGGTGGTACCGACATGGTGTCTATCAAGTGTTTGATCAACACAGATAAAAACGTAGCTGGACCTTTTAAAAAGCAGCCAGCCAGCTAATAGATTAGCTAATAAAATTTTATTTCTATAATGGGCGGTAGTTGTAGTAAAACCTTCTTTGTGCAAAGTATATTTGGCAAAGAAGTTTTTTGACTGCGATTGTCGCTCTATTTTTTATAAAGAGAAAAGCCTGAATTTACTCATTATACTGTATACTTTGGGTTTTAGTGGGCCGTTAAGGGCGCGTCTCCTAGTGAGGTACTGCCCGATAAGGCACCACAGAATTGCCATTTTCGATGTACTAATCGACAATTTTCTAACGTACAGTAAGATGGGATTTAGTAGGCTTTTCTAGCAAAAAATCAAACATCAACTATTTATTCAATTTATTTCACAAAAAGTTATGTTGCAATTAGGAGGAGTGTTATTACAGATAGATATGTCGAACCCCCAAATGATCAATCTTTTGTTTATCGGGGGCATGGTGCTGATATTTTATTTTTTTATGATAAGACCACAGCAACAAAAGCAAAAAAAACAAAGGGAGTTTTCTGAGTCGATAAAAAAAGGCGATCAAGTGGTTACCATCGGGGGCATGCATGGTAAAATTGCAGCAATAGAAGGAGATACCGTTTTACTAGAAGTAGACAGAGGCGTAAAAGTAAAATTGGAAAAGAGCTCGCTTTCTTTTGAGAACACCGAAGCCTTAAAAAAAGAAAAAGCCTGATAAATAAGATAGGCTAGAACGCAACCGACACATCAAGCTAAAGTAAATGGCCAATAAGTTTTGGTAAATGTACTGATAGGTGCATTTATTTAGATTCGGTATACTTATTTTTTGGACGGTCAATTTATTTGGTAAGAATTGATTTTTTACCTCCAATAACAACAATAACTTATGCTACAAAGAGCAATAAGTAGTTTTAACGAACTGCTTCCGGCATTTAGGGGCTATTATACCAAAGTAAAGGGTTGGGATTGGAAAGTAATTGGTATTTGTTTTTTTACCTCTTTTACGTTTTGGCTTTTTAATGCGTTAAACGACGAGCACAATTACGATTTACAAATTCCGCTGTTCTTTGATTTTGATAAGGATAAAATAGTAGTGATCGATGCACCGCCCAGAACAGTAACCGTAAATGTATCAGGCAATGGATGGAACCTCTTTAAAAGATCTGTGGGTGCCGATGTGCAAACCGAAGTGGTGGCCTTTGAGAGTGTCAATGCGGCTGTAAGCAATAATTTTGTGACAACGCGCTCTTTACTGCCCAAAATATCATCTAAGCTTAAAGAGTTGCAAGTCAATTATATTCTGCAAGATTCCATTTTCTTCGATTTCGATACCTTGACCTCTAAGGAAATACAACTTAAAATGGATACCAATCAGATCCCGTTAAAGCAAGGTTTCAGACTAACCAATTCTGTTAATCTCACGCCCAATACCATTATTGTAGAAGGCGCTTCTTCTATCTTAAATAACATAGATGATACTATTTTAGTGGGAATAGACGAAGGGGAAATAGATGAAGATTTTGACGAAAACATTTCATTGGATTATCTCTCGTCAGAATATTTGAGCTTAATCAATGAGGAAGTAAATGTGCAATTTAGTGTTGCCGAGTTCGAGAATAGGAGTATGAACGTAGGCTTAGAGTTGGTCAATTTCCCCAATGGTACAGATGTTACTGTAGATCCAGGAACAGCTGTAATTTCTTATTTGATTGAAAAAGACGAGCAATATTTACCGAGAGATTCTTTAAAAATGATATTGGATTACAGAGATTTGAATATATCGGATAGTACAGTAAAACCGACGCTGATCGTACCTCCATATTTTTTAGAATATACTTATACTCCACAAAAATTTAGTGTCAGTGTCGAGTAATAAGCCCTTTTTAGTTGGTATTACGGGTGGTATAGGTGCAGGCAAAAGCATTGTTTGCCGCGTGTTCAATGTGTTAGGAATTCCCGTTTACGATGCCGACAGTCGAGCAAAACAGTTAATGGTGCAAGATACCCTACTGATAAGCCAAATTAAGGCCCTGTTTGGTGAAAAGGCTTACGATGATGCTGGCAAGTTAGATAATCAATATATCGCTTCTAAGGTATTTAAAGATAAAGAGAAACTATCTCAGCTCAACGGTTTTGTGCATCCTGCAGTAAAAAAAGACTTTGAAAAATGGGTAGATGAAAACAAAAACCATCCATACCTAATAAAAGAAGCTGCATTGCTCATAGAAGCCGAGAGTTATAAAGCACTTGATAAACTGATAGTGGTTACTGCGCCAAAAGACGTCAAGATAAAAAGAGTGCTGAATAGAGACACCCACAGAGATTTAGAGCAGGTAGAAGCGATTATGCAAAAGCAACTTAGCGATGAAGAAAAGATAGCGATTGCAGATTATACATTAATGAATGATGGTGTTGAGATGCTACTCCCACAAATTTTAGCTTTACATATACAGTTCTCTAAATGAATTAAGTATATCTGATTCAGAATGAGAAGTGTGTTTGAGTTTTTGTTGGAAATCCTTTACCAAATCCATTGAATTTTTAATATGGCTCTAATTTTTTTATCGTTACCTCATGTAAAAATAGGCCTATTCTCATACGCAAAGCTTTCATGAATAATTGATTGCATTTTAGCACGTAAGGCCAGAAAATTTTATAAATTCATGGAAAGAAAAGCCTTATGAGGGTAATTCTTCGCAGTAAGCAATGACAAATTATATCGAACCGAAATATAAAATTATGAACTCCCACGAAATTGATTATCAAATACTTGGTGACTCTATTCAGATTGTAGAAGTAGAGTTGGATCCCGAAGAAACCGTAATTGCTGAGGCAGGTGCTATGGTTTACATGGAAGATGGCATCACGTTCGAAACCAAGATGGGCGATGGCTCGAATCCTGAAGAAGGTTTTTTTGGTAAATTGTTGTCTGCAGGTTCTCGCATGTTAACTGGAGAGTCAGCTTTTATGACACATTTTACACATCATGGTTCGGGCAAGGGTCATGTGGCTTTTTCTGCGCCTTATCCTGGAACTGTTGTTCCTTTGGATTTATCCACCTTACCCGATAATACCATTACTGTACAAAAAGACAGTTTTTTATGTGCCGCTTTAGGTACTAAAATTACGGTGAGCTTTAACAAAAAAATAGGCTCAGGTTTGGTAGGCGGTGAAGGTTTTATCATGCAAAAACTTGTGGGAGACGGCATGGCTTTTATGCACGCAGGCGGAACCATTATAGAAAAAAAGCTT
>CAKZMZ010000401.1 GCA_937129345.1 uncultured Thalassovita sp.
TCTTGTTCGGATCTACTTTCTTTTTCCTGTCTGGATCACAGGCAAAGAGTATGGGGATTAAAAAGAATACAAGGTAACTCCTTTTCATGCTGCAGTTTTTCAGATTCAATCACTTGTTATAAAGATTGGTTTAACAAAAAAGCACTTGCATTTTATCTACAAGTGCTTTTTGTTGAATGCAAGACATTGAAACTCATAAAAGAAGTTTGTTAACCTTACCTCTTCTAAACCTCTTCTGTTTTTACATAATTGCGCAAGGCACCCAATCTTTTAAGCAATGGTGGATGCGAATAGTAAAAGAAAACGTAGGCTTTGTGCGGAGTAAGGTTACTCAAGGTATCTACTGAAAGATTTTTGAGTGCATCCATTAAGGCTTTGCCCGAGGAAGTGTTGGCAGCATAAGCATCTGCCTCATACTCGTTTTTCCTAGAGAAGATATTCATGAGCAATCCTGTTATTGTAGACAATGGGCTGTAAAGAATAGAAAATGCAATCAGTCCCATGTGCAAACTGGGTTGGCTAGCGCCCAAAGCTGCGGACAGAGCCGGATTTTTGATAACCAAACTTAAGACAAAGAGTGTAAGCAGCATGGTAAAAGCAGAGATGAACAGACCTTGGAGTGTATGTTTTTTCTTATAATGCCCTACTTCGTGTGCCAAAACTGCGACCAACTCTTGAGTGGTATGCTTCTCAATCAAGGTATCGTAAAGCACAATATTTTTTGAACCGCCTAAACCACTAAAGTAAGCATTGGCCTTGGTGCTTCTCTTAGAACCATCTATAACCATGATATTTTTAAGCGGGAAATTCACAGAATTGGCGTAATTCTCAATGGCTGTGCGGAGTTCTCCATCTTCTAGCGGTTTAAGCTTGTTAAAAAGCGGCACAATCAGATTGGTATAGAACATGGTAATGAACAGCGAAAATGCCATAAAAATACCCCAAGCGTAAAGCCAAAAGTACTCCGGAAAAGTTTGGTAGAACAACACAAACAGGTAAAGCAAGCCACCGCCAATAATACCCCCTAAAATCCATCCTTTTACTTTGTCGGCTATGTAAGTGCCAATACTCATCTTATTAAAACCAAATTTCTCTTCAATTACAAAAATGTTGTAAAGGCTAAAAGGCGTACTGATCAAATCTGAACCAAAACCGATAATAGCAAAAAACAACAAGGTTTGGTAGATGCTGTTGTCGGTAATTTCTCTTACAAAGTTGTCTAAGAGTGCAAATCCTCCCAAAATCATGGCAATGGTAACCACAAAGCCAAATGTAGAGGAAATAAAACCTATTTTATCTTTGGCCGCCGCATACTGTTGCGATTTTTTATACTTCTCTTCGTCGTAAATCCCTGAAAGATTTTCGGGAAGTTGCTCAGAGCGCTCTTTTTGGTTAAGGTAGTCCAAGACCCTTTCCAAGACAAACTCTGCCGCTACGATTGCTAAAATGATGTACAGTAAAATCTCCATAATAAATCAATATTGACAATAATCTGCAAAATTAGTAAAAGCATTTCGGTTCTGCCCTACTAATAATTCGTAATCTAATTTTCCCTTAAGTGATTGTTTTTGAAAATCGTTCCCTTAAGCGGGCTATCTCAATAACCTCTGAAGGCCCGTTTTCGAATTGGGTACCTACCACAAGCATATCGGCACCCGCAAGATAGGCCTTTTGCGCAATGCTCACACTTTTAATACCTCCGCCTACCACGAGCGGTATTTCTATTTCATGCCGTACCATTTTTATCATAGCTTCGGGCACGGGTTTTTCGGCGCCACTACCACCATCGAGATAAATGCAGTGCAAGCCCAACATTTGGCCTGCCAATGCCGTGCATGCTGCAATTTCTGGCTTATGCGCAGGTATGGGCAAGGTATTACTTATGTAATTGGCCGTGGTGGTCTTGCCTCCATCTATCAGCATATAACCTGTTGGTATCACCTCTAAATTACTCTTTTTAAGTACAGGCGCTGCATGCACATGTTGGCCGATTAAAAGATCGGGATTTCTGCCAGAAATCAAGCTAAGAAACAAAATACCATCGGCCAAGTGTGAGAGATGCAGTGTGTTACCGGGAAAAAGCACCGTTTTAAATGCAGTTTCCAGTTTGATGAGCTGAACCAGCTGATCAAGCTTGTGGCTAAGCATAAGGCTACCTCCTACCAATACTATATCTGGAGAAATATTTTCTAGGTACTCCAATAATACTTGAGGATTTTTTAAGTCAACTTTATCTGGATCAAGCAGAAGCGCTAAAGACTTGTTACCTTTTGACTTGTTTTGTTTGATGATCGAAAAAACACAATTATCCATCTATAATAAAAAAGAAGACTCCTTTGAGCTTTGGTTTATAATTGTACAAAAAGTTTGGGAAGCCCCCATGTAAAAAAGCAATATTCTTCTGTAATGATGCTTCAAAATAGGTTATTAAGTCATTAAAAATCAATTTTTATCAGTCTAATTCATATTATTTAAAGATTAATTTCAAAAACTTGAAGTATTTAGCACATTTTCCCATTTTATTTTAAAATTTGCAACTGAATTTACAAGCTCCTTCAGGCTTATCTCTTTTCAACATTCATCAAATTATGAACAAAGTATTCAACAAAACAAAAATAGTTGCTACGGTAGGTCCAGCTTCTAATACCAAAGAAAAACTGCACGAATTGATCGTTTCTGGTGTAAATGTTTTTCGATTGAATTTTTCGCACGGTACCCACGAGCAGCATCAAGAAGTCATCAATCACATTCGAGATTTAAATAATACCTTTAAGTACAATGTGAGCATCTTACAGGATCTTCAAGGCCCAAAAATCAGGATCGGCAACGTAGAAAACAACAGTGCAGAAATCAAAGAGGGCGATGACTTTGCCATTACGGTAGAACAAGAAATCATGGGCAATAAAAACAGGGTAAGTACCACGTATACCTCCCTGCCCAGAGATGTAAAAGCCGGTGATACCATTTTGATCGACGACGGTAATATTGAATTGAGGGTATACAAAGTAGAGGGATTGGAGGTACACACTAAAGTAGTTTTTGGCGGCATCCTGAAATCTAGAAAAGGCATGAATCTACCAGACACCGATATTTCAGAGCCTTCTCTTACCAAAAAAGACCGAATCGATCTTGAGTTTGGGCTTAAAAACGAAGTAGACTGGGTGGCCATCTCTTTTGTAAGAAAACCCGGGGATGTGCAAGAACTCAAGTCTATTATACAAGATTCTGGCAAGGCCTCAAAAGTAGTAGCAAAAATTGAAAGGCCCGAGGCCATTAAAAACATAGACGGCATCATAGCTGAGTCCGACGCACTTATGGTTGCCCGGGGAGATTTGGGAGTAGAGATTCAGATGGAAGACGTTCCTATGCATCAAAAAATGATTGTAAAGAAATGTAATGCTAAGGCCAGGCCGGTTATCATTGCTACCCAAATGATGGAGAGTATGATTGAAAATCCACGCCCGACCAGAGCAGAAGCCAATGATGTAGCGAACGCCGTTCTCGATGGTGCCGATGCCGTAATGCTCAGCGCAGAAACAGCCTCGGGTAAGTATCCCATACAGGCCATACAAAGTATGACCAAGATCATTCGGGCAGTGGAATCTTCAGCCGATATCTACAACAAATACTATAAACCTGACCTGCAGGATCCTAATTTTACCAGTGTAATGCTAGTGGAATCTGCCTGCAAAATGGCTATGGACACCCAAGCAAAGGCTATAGTAGCTATGACCAATTCGGGCTATACGGCTTTTAAACTCTCGCGCCACAGGCCTGAAGCCGATATTTTTGCATTTACCGACAACAAAGCCATGCTTACCACGCTAAACTTGGTTTGGGGCGTAAGGGCTTATTATTACAATAAAAAGCATTCTACCAACGCCACCTTTAAAGACATGGAGCAGAAGCTGCTTAAAGAAGGTCATTTGAGAAAAGGAAATGTCTTTATCAATACGGCAAGTATGCCTTTTGAAGCACACAAAAAAACCAATGTGGTTAAAATTGGTGTAGTGGAGTAAATCAGTACAGCAATAAAAATTGTTAAAAATAAGGCAGATGTAAACGTATCTGCCTTATTTTGTATTTAAGCTATTGTAGCATAGGCTTTTTGCTCATATTTTTTCATCAAACAGTATCTATGAAAATTTTAGATAGATATATCCTCAAGAAATTTTTTGTCACTTACTTTTTTGTAGTTGCCATACTCATTTCTGTTATCGTGGTGATAGACTATACAGAAAAGTCTGATGACTTTATCAAACACGACCTCTCTATTGCATATATTTTCATGGAATATTACCTCAATTATATTCCTAATATGGCCAATACGCTAAGCCCTATTGCTATTTTTATTACGGTGGTTTTCATGACCGCACGCATGGCCTCACATACCGAAATCATAGCCATATTGAGTTCGGGAGTGAGTTTTAGGCGCTTTTTATTACCGTATGTAATGGGGGCTACCATTTTGGGCGTTTTTACTTTTTTTATGGTGGGATGGATCATACCCAATGCTGCTAAGGTGCAGGTGGCCTTTCAGGTAAAATACCTCAAAAATCCCTTTTATTACGACGATAGAGACATCCACTTTCGCATTGGAGACTCTACCTACATTTACATGGAGTATTACAACAATAGAAATAAAACCGGCTATAAATTTACCATGGAAAAAATAGCCGACAATAAATTACTTTCTAAATTGCGTTCTGACAAAGTTGCTTGGGACACTACGGCGCAAAAGTGGCACATAGCTGAATACACCGTACACGAATTTATCGGAGAAAAAGAAGAAAAAATGTGGACAGGCACTGAGATGGACACCTCTTTGAACATTACCCCAAAATACTTTGAGAACAATTATAAGCTAGAAGAAACAATGACCTTTGACGAGCTCGAAAATTTTATTCAAGAGCAAAAGGCAAGAGGCGTGGGTAATGTAGAACGCTTTCTAAATACCAAATACGAAAGGTATGCCTATCCCTTTGCCATCATCATCCTAACGGTTATGGGCGTGATCATCTCGGCAAAAAAATCGCGGCGGGGCACGGGCCCCCAAATCGCTTTCGGTTTTACCATGGCCTTTATTTATCTGCTTTTTGTGATCATGAGCAGAAGCATTGCGGCAGGCGGCACCGTCTCCCCTATGTTGGCCGCTTGGCTGCCCAATTTAACCTTTTTTGGCATTACTATTTTTATGTATTTTACCGTACCCCGATAAAATGAAAGACCAGTTAAAACTTCACTTTATCGTTTTTATATGGGGTTTTACGGCCATTTTAGGGAAAGAAATTAGCTTACCAGCGGTTGAGGTAGTTTTTTACAGAACACTCGTAGCTGCACTGGCATTGTTGGTATTTTTAATGGTTTTAAAAAGAAAGCTTTTATTTCATCCCAGAGCTATTTTAATGTTCGTAGCCACGGGTTTGCTGGTCGGTGCTCACTGGATCACTTTTTTTGCTTCGGCAAGGATTTCAAAAATTAGTATTTGCTTGGCAGGTATGGCCACTACCTCTTTGTTTACTGCTTTTTTAGAACCGCTTTTTAACAAAAGTAAAATTAAATGGTATGAGATACTCCTTGGCGTATTGGTCATTTTGGGTCTAATTACCATTTTTCAATTTGAAGTAGAGCACATCAATGGTTTGATGATGGCATTGTTCTCTGCTTTTTTAGCCGCTGTCTTTTCTATCATCAATGCAAAATTTACCAAAGTCTATCCGCCCCTAGTTATTACATTTTACGAAATGGTAGGCGCCTGTTTGTTTACTGTCCTTTTCTTTCCGTTTTATAGGCAATATTATAGCAGTACAGGCGAGTTGGATTTGTGGTTAAAGGGAATGGATTACCTGTATATGGGATTGCTTGCCATAGTTTGTACGGTTTACGCTTTTTACGCCAGTATTGAGATAATGAAGCGCATTTCGGCATATAATGTTAACCTTACCACCAACCTAGAACCTGTTTATGGCATTTTGCTCGCTTTTTTTATCTATGGCGATGCAGAGCGCATGAGCGATGGTTTTTATGCAGGCACTTTATTGATTTTGTCTTCTGTACTTTTGTATCCTTGGCTAGATAAAAAGGTAAGTAAGTGGGAAAGGATGAAACTGGCAAAAAAGGAAAATGCTTCTGAAATAAGTCCTTGATTTTTATTTGAAATTTAAATTACTATGCCCAATATAGACCATTTTGTTTACTTCCATCCTAATTTGAAAGAAGGCATGGCCTATTTTAAAAAGGAATTTGACCTACATGCCCAAGTAGGTGGCCAACACCTCGGCAGGGGTACTTGGAATGCAATATTTGCATTGGAGAATAATGCTTACTTCGAGATCATCTCACCAGACCCTAAGCAAATGCCTTTTGATAAACCCAGATGGATGGGCTTAGACCATTTCAAAAAACCACAATTGATACGTTGGGCTGTTGCCGTAGAAGACTTGACAAAATCCACAGAACTGGCCAATTCAAAAGATTTAAAGCTTGGTAAAATTGAAGATGGAAGCCGACAATTGTCCAATGGAGAAATACTGAAATGGCAATTGACCGCGCCATCTATGAATGAGCAAACAGAACCTACTCCTTTTTTAATAGAATGGGCAGGAGCTACGCATCCTTCTAGTGGACAAAAACCACAAGCAGTAGTAAGAAAAATCGTATTGTATAGCCCAAAAGCAAAGGTTTTAGAAGAACAGTTAGCGTGGCTAGGCGTTGATATTGAATTCAGAAATAATGCTGTACCAAAAATCGATTTGACCTTAGAGCAAGGAGGTAAAATCATAAATATCAGTTAAACATTGATTAGGCCTATTTTACTTCTACCACTACGGTATGTATACCCAAATTTTCCAAGCCTCCGTTGAGCCTACCTGAGCGGGTGCCTTTCCCTTCTAGCAAATCGCTCAAATGCGTTTGTACGGGATCTCCATCAGAACGACCCGAACGACCACCTGAATTGACTGAATTGATGACAGGCCTTAGATCAAAAGGTTTATCAGAGGCGATTACCTTAATAACATGAGAACCAACCGGACCACTAAAGCCAAAAAGATATTGTGGTTGATTAAAAAAATGGCTCTTTCCGCCCTCTACGAACAATTCTGTATGTGTGATTTCTTTCACGGGCAAAAGCAAGGATATTTCCCCTTGTGGGTCTACTTCTAAAATATTAAAGTAGGCATCATTTCTACCAAAATTATTTACCCTAAACGCAAAAGCCTGTCCCTCAGGAAATTGCACATTACCAGCAGCATCAGAATATTGGGCAGCATCTCTCTCAGCTGTAAATACTGCCCTACCAGCTCTCATGTCATAATCTATGGGCACTATTTCAAGGTTTACACCAAAAGTCTCGTCAGGCTCAATGTCTTGCAACCTACTTATATAAGTAGCCACTGCGTACTGATTTATTTTATTTTGTATCTCTCGTGCATATTCTTGGGGACTATCGAATACCGCTAAGCGCTCAATGATCAAACCCATGTGGTTGTAAACCTTTATCTCATCTCCCCTTGCTGAGGCTTGTTCAAAACTCAAGTCTGACACAATTAAATCAGGGAAGCTTTGGACTAATTGAATGGATTCATTCTGCTTTAAAAAGGCCTCTACCGCTTGATCTATGTTTTGATCTGAAATTTCAACTTTTACGTGCACCTCAAGGCCACGCATGGCATAATCTGTAACTTTTACTTTAGATTTTAAGGCAGAACGCTTACTCATTCCTCTATCGAGTACAATCGTACTGCCAAGCGTGCTACTTTTTTTTACTTCACCATATGCTTTTGGCTCATTGTCATCTCCTCTAAAATTATAAAAAGCTACCTTAGAACCGGGATGAAGGCCTGCTAAAGTACCTGCAGGTATCTCAACTTCTAATTTATTTACGTATCTCTCAGGTATAAAGTAATTCCCAAATTCGTTGCGTTCTTTACTGAAAATCATTTGGTCTAGGCCATTGCCCTCTAATTGTGGGCTTTGCATGGGCGAGCTTACTGCCATATCTGCTTTTACCATGTCGAACAGCTCTCTGTAAGTGGTACTTGGAGCCACTTGCATTAAGTTCTTGCTTAAAGCAAGAGATAATGAGCCAACCGGATTGTTAAAGTCGTCATAAGTCTCGTAGTTTTTTTGATTTTGTCTTGCTCCGCTAAAGACGACCAACGGGGCCATCCCGTCGTCTTTTCCCCTGCTTAATGCGTCTAACCCACCACCGTTTTCTGGATTAAGCTTAGCAATGTAATTGGTAGGCATCAATTTGTCGTCTGTCCCGCGCGATTCGGCAAAGTCAGTACCTCTAGATATCGTGCCAGAATAACATGCATCGACCACCATCATTAAATTACCCTCTTTTCCTAGCTTTTGCTGAATTTGCTGCAACAGCGCTCCTACTTGATCATCCCGAATATGTTTTTGGCCTTCATACACACCTAATTGGTATTTCATATGAGCATCGTAAGGTACAAGTGCTTCATCAAAACCATCTAATTCATCGCCGTTGTCGTCATAAATTTGCTGACCATGTCCTGAAAAGTGTATGACCACCACATCGCCTTGTGAAACCTTATTGAGCAATTTTGTTTTAATGGCTTGCAGTATGCCTGACTTGGTGGCTTCTGCATTTTTTAGTGTATAGATGTTTTCAAAGCCATGGTACTGCAAAGCAGCAGTAACAAGCGGTACATCATTTACAGAATTGATTTTGCTCCACCCCGTTTCTTGGGGGTAATCACTTACAGCAATTACCAAAGCATGGCGTTTGGGTGGTTTCTCTGGAATAAAAGCAGGACTTTTTGCCAAAGCAACCTTGAAAACACACAGGATTAAAGCCGAAAGGCCTATCTTTTTAATCAATACCATAGTACTTTCTTTAATTTTTTTGGGTTATCGGATAAGTTAAGCCGAAATTGCTGCATTTGACCCACGGGTAAAAAATCTTCTCCGCTCAATTGCTCAAAGCCTGTAAAGTCTACTACTCCAGAAAGTGCAGCCATTTTTATGGCTGCGCCCATTTCTTCTGGTCTGAGTATTTTCCACATATTTTGCCTTCGGGCACCAGTAACCAATCCAGCTGAAAGCACATCATAAAACCTCAATCCCTCCCCTTTTTCAGAAACTGTTTTAAAATATTTGCCGTCTTTTTCTCTGTAAATACGGCCCACAGGAAATGATATCATGGTGGTAGCGCTTTCTTCATTCAATACCATATCGCCCCCATGAGAAATAATTGCATGTTTGGCAATGTCTATTAACTCTATAGTTTTGAGTGCCCCTGCTTCAAGACTGGTCTTTGTAATCTGCCCATTTTGTTTAAAAGTAAGCTCAATCGCTTGCCCCGGCCTACTCATCTCAAATGCACCTAGGGCTTCTTCCAAATTTCTCACTTTTTCGCCATTGATTTCAATTACCGCAGCGCCTTTAAGATTCTCATCTATTCCTAAATCTGCAGGAGAGCCAGAAATGGCACCCGTAAAGATGGGATACACATCGGCTTCACGTTGTTGTTGCGCACTTTTGGTTTTGATCACATCATAATCCTGGGAGAGTTCTATGCCAAAGTAAGCACGTTGTACTCGGCCATTTCTGTCTATAATATCTTTTACCAACCTTTCTGCTAAATGGGCTTCTAGTGCAAAGTTGATCTGAGGTTGCAAAAATTTAGTGCCTTCGTAATCGGTTAAAGGAGCGATTTGTGAATTGATGCCCACGACTTTACCTAGCTCGTTTACCAAAGGGCCGCCACTGTTGCCCCAAATAGTAGTTGCCGAGGACTGTAAAAAGCCAAATTTACCAGTAATACCGCCCCTAACCCGGTTTTTGGCGCTGATGATTCCATCTGTTACGGTAAAAGGATATTCACCCAAAGGATTGCCAATGGCAAAAACTTTTTCTCCAAGTTTGGGTACCGGTCCTTCATTAAATAATATGGGAATGATTTCGCTGCCTGGCTCATCTATAAATCTTAGCACTGCGATGTCATAAAAAGTATCTCCCCCAATTACCTCAACCTCGTATCTGTTTTGGGCAATGCTGTAAATGTAAAGACTGCCTTGGCTGTTTGCTGCATTGTCTATTACGTGTGCATTGGTCACTATGTACTTTTCGCCGGCATAAGCAATTGCAAAACCGGAGCCCCTGCCCTTGGCCCCTGCCATATCCAAAGCTCTACCATAAGCAATTTGTAGCAAACTGTCTATCTCGGCATTGGTCTCTGATCGCATCCCCAATAAGCGGTTGGCAAAATCGGTTTTAAATACCGCAACGGTTACAACACCCGCAACTGCTTTTTCTAAAACATCACCGATATTTTTAGTGCTCTGATAGGTATTTTGAGCAAAAATGGGATTTATATTGAAATTGATAAAAAAGAGCACACATATAAAAGGTGCCATCCATGCCTTTTGCATAAACTATGTAGTTTAAAATAAAATTAAAAAGATTGGGTATGTATGGATGGCGTTATTGATATAATGCACAACTATACAAAAGATACAATCGAGATTGGATTTTTTTGAATAAAGCTGGTCATTGAGTAAGGTAGCCTAAGATAGTAAATGGTAGGATGAATGACAATTAAAGGGCTATAATGAATTTAGCCCATGCACAGAGCATAGGCTAAATTTTATAAGCTAGTTAAAAAACTATAGCCTTTTAATTCTTACATTTTTAAACCAAACCTTATCTCCATGATCTTGAAGCGCTATATGGCCATTGGCATGCTTGGCATATTCTGACCACTCCGCAAATTTGCTACTATTGTACTGCTCTTGCCACTCAGGACTGCCTATTTCGTATTCGATTACTTTTTTGCCGTTGAGCCAATGTTCAACTTTGCCCTCGTTCACTACCAATTTAGCAGAATTCCACTGTCCAGCAGGATTTACGGTCTCTTCAGAAACCGACTGTAAATCATAATTGTCTCCTGCTCTGTGCGTCACTATTTTTGCGTCGGGGTGGCGCTCGTCATCCAACACTTGCATTTCGGGTCCTGAGTAGTACACAGCGTTAAGGCTATCGGCTTCAATCACTCTAAAAAATACGCCACTGTTGCCACCTTCTGCAATCAACCAATCTAGTTCTAATTCAAAGTTCTCAAACTTTTCTTTGGTAATAATATCGCCCCCGCCTCTTTCAGTCAGGTGTAAAGAAAAAGTATCGCCCGCCACCCAAAGTTCAGAGAGGGTGTCTGCCTTGTAATTTCTCCAAGCGCTGCGATCTAGTGTTAGCCAATCGCTGCTTTCTGTATTTTCTTCTTGAGTAGCTGCTGTATCAGTAGCCTCTTCGTTTTGTTCCTCAGAGCAAGCAGTAAGACCCGCCAACAGTAAAAAGATGTAGCTTGTAAATAGTAGTTTTTTCATTTTAAAAAGTGAGTATTGTGAATTAATAGTCGAATTAAATTTATCAAATAGTAACAAGGTTTTATTTTAAAAGCCAATGCGCTTTTGCTCTTTTTTATTAAAATCTGGATGCGCCTGATTGTAAATGTCGCTCAAGGTCATTTCTTCATGAATGGTTACTTTATTGCCAAGCTGATTTGACAATGCCTGTGCCTTAGGCACTTCGAGCTTTCCAAATTCATATTTGGCAATGAGGCGGCCTTTTCTCAATAGAGCATCATCTACAGAAGAAATAGGCACATTAAATGTACAGATGATCTGAATGTTGAGGCAGTCAGAAAGCAGGCCGTCTGCTACATTTAGCAAGGTAGACACCGCAGAATGCGAGGCATTGGCCCTGTTTACAATGATGTTTTCGGCATCTTCTATGATCAGCACAGAATTAGGATTATCTACCAAAATATTAATAAACTCTGGATTGGCCATATTTGCTGCCACATTGGGTGGCACAAAGGTCATTCTCTTCTTGATAATACCCATCAAATGCCTTAGGTAAGTGGTTTTACCGGTACCGGGTAAGCCATGAAGCAATACGATGCCTTTATCGTTTTTGTTATTGAGGCGATCGATAATCAACTCGTGTACGGGCAAAAAATCATCGTTATAATGTGTAGGAATGTCAAGTTGGGTTTTGTTGATATCAATCACGCTCAAATCTAGATTACCATGATGCATGGTGATCAGATTCATCTGATGTGGTTTTTTACCGCGTTTTAAGCGGCATTTTTTTAAATGCGTAGCGATGCTCTCAAACTCACTTGTATCGTGCCCAACACTCATTACACGGCAAATATGATGGTCGTTAAAAGCCACTACTAAGTTATTTTTTAAAATAAAAAACACCTCTTCGTATTCAGACTTTTTACTTTTGTAATTATAGTACTTTTTAAAGTACTTTTCTTTTACCTCATCTTTATAAATACCCTCAAAAACATTAATGGCCTTTTGTAGCTTAAGTCCCCTTATTTCGCAGACATTAGGTAATTTATTAAAATATCGATAAAAGAATTTGTAGTCGTGAACGTACGCTTCGTTAATTGACCAAAAAAAGTCTTGTTGCTGATCGAGTTCTTTCATATAAAGTTTGTGGCAAACAAAAAAGTAAAAATAGTACTTGCCTATTTTTAATAGAATTTTCTTCTAAAAAATTTAAGTATTTATTCTTAAACTACCCTTTTGGCTTTAATAAACACTCCAGACCAATAGCCTCTATTTAAAGAAGACACTGTTACCCCTTGGCTGCTAGAAGCATGAATGAATTTAATATCTTGTGGGTCATCGGTTTTAGCGACTATTCCTACGTGGTTCACTCTATTAGGTATACCTGTACCGAAAAATACCAAATCACCAGGTTTTAATTCTTCAGGTTCTATTTTGTTGCCTACTAAAGCCTGCTGCCTAGATACCCTAGGCAATTCAATATCTGCAGCTTTAAAAGTAACGAATGTGAAACCCGAGCAGTCCATACCCGCGGGCGAATCTCCGCCAAACTGGTAAGGAGTACCCATAAAGGTATGTGCTTTATCTAAAATGGCTTCTATCTTTAGTGTTTTTTCCTGCTCTTGAAGAGACATGGCAGTAAGCACACTCATAGGCTGCTTAAATTTGGTAGTATGGATTTCTTGTTCTTCCTCTTTGGCTATTTCCTCTTTCTTTTGAGCTCTTACTTCTTCTATTTGCTTTTGGGAAACTTTAACCGCTTCAAGCCCGCCCCCATCGTTAACAAATAAATTTCTTGGTGAAGGCTCATCGTAAATGTCCATAGTGAGGTCCAGCTTTCTGAAGAGTTTTTTAAGTAGTCTGGCGTGCATGTCCAGATCCACTACTATTTGTTTTTTATTGCCAAGCTTATCTGTAATAAAACTTATGCCTTCCATGGTTTTGCTTTTAGGTAAAAAAATATTTCTCTGTTTCGATTATGCTGAAATGTAATTATAGTTGTTTGTTACGAAACAAATACAAAAAATATTTTGATTTTAGCTAAATAAAATCGGTTATGGCCCTACCAACCTTATGGATTAAAGGTAGTAAACTATTCACATTTTAGTTAAAATATCTTGGCTTAAAGATGCGGTTTTCGCATTAAAAATGCGACCCTCAACGCATCCAAATTATAAATCCAGAAGATGGTAAACGTTGGACAGAAGATGGGCCTACGGAAAATCGCCCTCATTTGCAATGAGGGTGCAAAGAGAAGGGCATTTGTAATGCCCTATTCAATTACTTAAATATTAACCAAGCCTTTCTTACCAGTGTAGTCTCTTGCGCTACTGTACCGATAATCATCTATGTTATCTACCCAACCTGCACGAACAGGATTGTTGTGGATATAGTCTATTTTTTTGAAATATGTCTATGTTGCTATCTATTTCTATGGCGTGATTTCCATCTTGCCAAAGCTTAAAATACTTCCATCTCCTTGCCTTTTTAGCTTCAAATGAAAAGGTATCTAGCAACCATAAGCACCTACTTTCGTTCGAGTGCTCAATAACATCAATTATTCTCTTGGTAATGAACTTTTTCATGTCCCTTAAAACCTCTGAAAAGGTATATTTACCGACAGCTTGTGCAACGATATGCACATGGTTTGTCATGATTACCCAACTGAATACTTTGAAACCTTTTTGTGCTATACAGTAATTTAAAGAGTCGACTATAATATCTCTGTATTCCATTCTGCTAAAGATATCTATCCATCTCACTACGGTAAAAGTACAAAAGTATATACCCTCTTAATCTTGAATTCTATATCTATCACCAGCCATTGTATTTTCAATATTTCTGTTATTATGGCTTCAATAACGACAACGTTTTAAAAATGGCATTTTTCTTAGCGCATTACAAATGCTGCTCTCAACTCATCCGAATTACAAATTCGGACGATGGATGCATTTGTAATGTCTGCGTTGCACCAAGCCATCACAAATCATCGCTGAAACTTTCGAATTAAAAATGCTACCCTCAACGAATCCGTATCACAAATTCGGACGATGGATAGAACAAGGTGGGAATAGAAGGGCATTTTTAATGTACTTATTGCTTTTACCAATCACGATTTTTCACGCTCATTCGCATTACAAATCCGGACAATGGTTGAGCAATCATTCAAAATCCCCTACCTTTCTCAAACCAAAATCAATATAGTTGCCGGCAGCCCAGTTAGGAATCATGTTTTTATAGTAAGGACTGCCGGGGTTGCCTGATTGGCCGCCGGGGTAAATGCCTTTGGCAATCGGTCCATTTTCGGTGAGTTCTACAATCATTCGCCAAGAGGCACCATGCCTTTCACTGGTGGCATTAATGATATTATGGTTACCACCAATCGAAATATTACTTTCACTAAAGGCAGGTAACCTAGCCAAATGTACCACAGAGGTGTTTTTGTATTTCGCCCATGCGGCATTATCCAAGCCTTTTTCTTCAATCTCTTTATTTACTCTTTCAATACCTTTCTTAAATGCACGGTAAATCAAGGCTTGGGCATCTTCCACTTCATTAGTTTGCTTATCATCAATAAACTCATTATTTGGATACTGCTTTAACAATTTGAAACCCGTAAAGGTAGATGGCCAATCCAAATCCTGTCCATTTCTGAACTCATCCCATAAATCATATCTTAAAACATCCTGCCAAGC
>CAKZMZ010000402.1 GCA_937129345.1 uncultured Thalassovita sp.
CATCATTCTCTAAAATGTAGATGTTCATGGGCAAGCCGTAAGAAAAAGGCTTTGCACGAATGGCCACGGCCAAATCTATATCGCCATCTTGATCAAAATCTGCTGCGCGAACGCAACAAGAATTCTCGTACTTTGCTACCGGAAGCAATTGCTCACTTTTGCTAAAGTTCCCTTTCCCATCATTAAAGTAGAGTCTGTCTTTTAGGGCCGATGATGTTGATGGAAATTCATTACCCCCACTTGTTACATACAAATCTAAATCTTGGTCGCCGTCTGCATCAAAAAATATACAGTCGGTATCTTCTGAGACCTTATCTTCTTCAAAAAGTACTTGGTTGCCGGCTTCAAAGTCACCATTGGCTTGTTGTAGCATTAATTGGCCAGGCATATCTTTCGCTCCTGCTAAATACAAGTCTACTAAGCCATCTCCATTTACATCGCCCTTGGCGGCTTTGGGCCCTTCTGTCGAGAGCATGTGGTACAGCAAGCGATCACGATCAAAATCTATAAATCTGTTTTCTTGATGTTGGTAAGCAAAATCAATTTGCTCGGTAATATCTTTAAAAAGTGGTTTGACTACTTTCTTATTATTGAAAGGAACTTCTGGCTTTTTAGCTAAGCTCTCGTATTGAAAGGTTACAAACTGGTTAGCAGGCACTTTTTCTACGATACTCGATTGCAAATCTGGCCAAATTATTTTGATGGAGTCCACTTCTTTTATTTGCCCTAGGCCAAAATGCAAACGATAATCTACGCTTGACTCAAAACCTCTAAAAGGCGCCAATTCTTGATAAAATGTTTCTCCCTGCGCATAAAGCGTAACTTGAGTGCCTAAGGCATAGGCGTTTTGTCCATAACCTTTAAGTGAGATACTCAGCCAGTTTTTTTCAGTACTTGCGGTATTTTCATAGATCAATGGCGGCGTTTCAATGTTATTGGTCACAATATCCAAATCTCCATCGTTATCCAAATCTCCGTAGGCAGAGCCATTTGAGTGGCTGGGCTGGCCTAAGCCCAGTTGTACTGCCCTGTTTTCAAAGATATTGTCACCTTGGTTGATAAAAGCATAATTGGGCAGCGGGTTGGAAGGAATCATGTCTACCAACTCGGTAATAACATTGGCTTGCCTGCTTTTAATTTTTCTTATAGTGGTGGGATCAGATGAATATTGAATATAGTCCTGATCGGTTAAATCTTTATAAATGCCATTGGCCACAAAAATATCTTTAAGCCCATCATTATCCATGTCGAAAATGAGGGCGCCCCAACTCCAGTCTGTGGCGTACACATTGGCCAAGCGACCTATTTCGCTAAAGGTGCCATTACCATTATTCAATTGCAGCGCATTTCTGGTGAACTGCCTATGATAACCGTTCTGTACATTTGCTTGGTACTTGTCCCAACTCTCAAAAGTAGTTTTGGTTTTCATTCGGGCTTCGTCTTCGGGCAGCATATCGGTAACAAATACCTCTGGGTAGCCATCATTATTAATATCTGCCATATCGGCGCCCATAGAACTTTGGCTGATCTCTGGCATTTGCTCTACCAATTCTTCTGAAAAAGTACCATCTTTTTGATTGATGTACAGATAATCTCTTTCAAAAAAATCATTGGATACGTAAATGTCTTGCCAGCCATCTCGGTCAATATCGCCAATGGTTACGCCTAAGCCAAAACCGATGGCACTGCCATAAATGCCTGCAAATTCACTTACATCGGTAAATTTTCCATCATCGTTTCGGTATAGCTTGTTACCGCCTAATGGGTCTCTAATTTCTCGCTGGCCTTTTCGTAAGTCGTAGCCACCCACTGAGCGGAAGGAGTTGTTGAGTAGATAACAATCTAAGTCGCCATCTTTATCATAATCAAAAAAAGCGGCATGGGTAGAAAGCCCCCTATCTGCAATGCCGTACTCTTTGGCTTTTTCTGTAAAAGTGAGGTCTCCGTTATTGATAAACAGCTCATTATGCCTGTTTTCTCCTTCGGGGTTTCCTGATTTACACACGTAAATGTCTAATAAGCCATCACCATTGATATCTACCAAGCTTACGCCTGAAGACCAAACTTTGGGGCAAGCAACACCCGCAGTTTGGGTAATGTCTTTAAATTGCCAATTTCCTAAGTTGAGGTACAACTTATTATCTACTTGATTACCTGTGAGGTAAATATCAGGCAAGGAATCATTGTTGATATCGCCAATGGCTACGCCGCCGCCGTTGTAAAAATTTCTATAAGTGTACGGGTTGAATGATTCTGTATAGGTAAGTGTATTGACAAAATCGATTCCTAATTGGGCAGGATCTTTCTGCTTAAACAGTGCATCAACCTTTTTTTCTTCATCTACTTGCAAGCATGCTGATACCAAAATCATGAAACTCAATATGGTTAAGCAGCTTCTTGTCATAAAGAACTTTTTTTGGTTGATGATTCTATTATACCATGTGATGATATATATGTCAACATCTACAGGTGTTTCAAGTAGCTCATTTAAGTATCTCTAGTTCAAGAGTCCTTGCTTGAACAGAAAGCCAAACTTATTTAAAATGGTAAAAAGAGAGGCTGACTCTCAAAGAGACAGCCTCTAAAACAAATATGAAAATGAATATTAATATCCAGGGTTCTGAGTAAGATTACCATCAGCCGCATTGATTTGTGGCAATGGAATAGGGAATAACTCCAAGTTCTCATCACTGTGAGCAGGTTTTTCCCACCAAGCATCGCCCCACTTGTCAAAGCGTATCAAATCTTGCCTTCTGTAAGACTCAATAAATACCTCACGACCTCTTTCTGCTAAGAATTCGTTTTCATCAAGTGTGGCGTAGGTAGAAACCCCCGCTCTTTCGCGAAGCATGTTCACTAACATAAGGGTCTCAGGAGCGCTCCAATTACCATTTAAACGAGCAACTGCTTCTGCCTTTACCAATAATATATCTCCTAATCTGAAAATAGGATAATCATTATTCATATCAGGCGTGGTACCTATCTCGAAAGCAAACTTACCTAAACGAGCGCCTGATTGACGCAAAGCATTGGGCTGTAACATATTGATTTCAGGTGTAAATGTAAGCGTAGCACCATCTGGATCTAATGGCGCACCGTTTTGACCATTTTCAAAACCTACGTCTAATAAAATATTACCGTTAGCATCTCTTTGCGTACCCACTATAAAGTTGTTTTCTTTTCTCTCGTCACCATCTTCATAAGAATTATAAAATTCTTCAAGTGTGGCATAACCATTCCAAGGCTGCTGCTGTGTCCTGTAAGTTAATTGGTTTGGATAGTGCAAAGTCATTTGAACTAAGTTAAATCCAAGCCCTGTAGACTGATCAAAAGGCACTACAAAAATGTGCTCAGAATTTTGCGTGTTGAATGGAGAGAAAACATCTGAATAGTTTTCAGAAAGGGCATACAAGCCTGAATTAATCACCTGATCAGCTGCATCAGCCGCTTCTTGCCATTTTGGCGTACCTGTATATACTTCAGCATTTAAATAAAGCTTAGACAATAAAGCGTAAGCTGCCCACTTATTAAATCTGCCATACAATAAAGCTTCTTGCATATCATCTATTCCGGCCAAAACTTCAGACTCAATAAAGTCGAACAGTTCTTGCCTGCTTGATTGAGGTGCAGTTTCTCCCGGAGTAGTTGTTATAGGTACATTGCCAAAAGTATCTAACAACCTAAAGTAAAAATAAGCACGTAGTGCTCTAATTTCAGCTGTTAGTGCCGGATCGGCTTGTACTTCGGCATTCTGCAATAAAGTATTACACTCGAAAACACCTCTATAAGTATCGTTCCAAGCACCGTTAAAACCTCCTTCTTCAGAAGTCCATTCGTGCCTGTGCACTCGTAACCAAGTACCACCGTCAAACCAGTCGGCACCGCGCTGAGGAATCACCACCTCATCTGTCGACACCTCTTGCACGGCAAAATAAGAGTTATGATTCGCAGTTCCTGAAAAGAGTACGGAATATGGGGCACCGATGTTGACGCCGCCGCCGCCACCGCCGCCGCCGCCACCGCCACCACCGCCGGTATCGGGAACTGAGGTTACGTTATCTAATATCTCTTCTTCCAAATCGGTACATGACTGCCAAGAAAGCATGGCCACTACCATTAGTAAGATTTTAAATATGTTTTTCATTGTCATATAAGTGTTTTAATTAAAATGAGGCACTTAAGCCAACTGTAAAGGTTCTTGTTAAGAAGTAGTTGTTTCTTCTGTCGATGCCTGGCGCCAATACGTTCGGATTGATTGCTGGCCTGCCACCATTGTCTACTGCACCAAAATCTTGTAAAGCTGGCTCTGGATCAATACCAGTGTATCCAGTGATGATGAATGCGTTTTGAACGTTGGCATAAGCCCTGAAATTAGACAACCAAGATATATTAGAAACATCGAAATTGTAACCTAGTGTGATGTTATCGAGTTTGAAGAAATCAGCTTTTTCTACATAGTAAGAATGGAAAGCCGCTACCTCTAGGTCGTCAATAGCTAACTCAGTATTGATCCTGTTATAACTGTTGATAGAACCAGGAACTCTAGGTTCGTAAAAGTTTCTAGCAGTGTTAACTAAGCTGTGACCGAAAGCACCTCTAAAGAAAGCATTCAAATCCCAACGCTTGTAACGGATTTGGTTGGTGAAACCTAATTCTAAGTCAGGAAGACCATTTCCTAATAGAGCGAAATCGCCATCGTCTGCTAAGGCATCTCCTTGACCCGTTTTTAACTGACCGTCACCATTTACATCTTGGTAAACAATGCCGCCATCGTCGGCTACGCCATCATATACAGGTCCCCAAATTTGCCCAATCTCTTCACCTTCTTTTACTCTTACCATAAAGGTACCATTTAAACCTGGTGCACCCAACTCAGCTTGCATTTGCTCTTCTTGTACAAATGATTGTAGTACTGAATT
>CAKZMZ010000403.1 GCA_937129345.1 uncultured Thalassovita sp.
AAAAAATGCTTTTAAAAGAAAGGGAATAGACGAAGAAGAACTAAAAAAAGGTATAGAACTTGCAGAAGAAGTAGAAACGCTCAACCAAACTCAAAAAAAACTTACAGAAGAGGCGATTGACGCTACATTTAATAGAGACGAAAAAATAAACGAGCTTAAAAATTGGTTTCTAGAGTTTAACGCCACAACAAAAATTGTAGGTAGAGATATACAAATTAAAAACGACAGCGTTATTGCATTGAGCAAGACTATCCATTCTTAAATTTTTTCAACTCCAATTTTTATTTTTTTGACTATTGCGTGTGCCGGGGGGTGCACGCTTTTTTTTAATAGTCACCTACACTTTAGAAAGGGGATTGTCTTAACATTTAATCTTGAATTTTACAATTTAAGATTTAATAGTCAGGCGTGTACAAAGTATTTTAAAATTGTAAATAAATTTGAATTTATGAGCTGTTTTTTTATATAAAACAGCAATAGAAAAGATTTTATTTAATAGGAAAATCTTTGAATTTGAGCTTATTTAATGACTTTGGTAATTACTCTTGCAGGCATAAAAAACCTCAAAGAGGTGCTATTATAATAGCATCAATCATAAATATGTAAACAAAACCCTAAAAGGGTGATATTATATTGGGGAAAATCCTTTTGAAGCTTGCATAAAAGGTATTTCATTATTCCATCCCTTTGGGATTTGAACTTATTTTTAACGTTTTTTCTATAATAGTTTCATCCCTTCGGGATTATACCTGAGTAATTATAAACTTTGTACAGCACTAATTTAAATATAATAAATGTACGCCCATACCAGTTATGCAACGTAATTGGTTTGTATTATATATTTAGAATGAGTAAAGGTATGTTAGTACACAAAAAAGTACATCCTCATTCCCTAAAAATGAAATAATTGTTTATATAATAAAATAAAAAAATGGCCTGATACCTATAAAATGGTATTATATTATTTACACACTAAGCACTGAGGTTAGGTTTTTTTGAAACAACTCATTTAAAACTCAGACTTATCCTCTGATTTTATAAAATGTTATTCGCTTTGTGTCTTTATTTGAGTTTGTAATGGTAGTAAAGAGGTATTGATTGTCTTTCCAAAAGTATGCGTTCCCAATTTTTATATTAAAATGATTCCCGTCACGATCTACTAATTTTTTATAATGAAATAAATGCCCTCCTTCTAAATTCAATCGCCTAAAATCTCCATTATATTTATTTACTACATTCAATTCCCCATTTTTATTGATCTTGCTGCTAAGGTTGCCAAACGATTTATGCGTTATACCCGCATCCATTTCTAAATCTACTACACCAACATTATCTCGCTCAAGATTAAATAAGTAGGTACCTTTAAATTCATAAGCAGCCACTTCTTCCATCCTTTTTTGAAAAATATGGATATTATAGTCATGATAATTCATATTGTTAACCGGCCACATTTTTAAAAAATTATCATTGGGGCGCAACAAGCTTTCTACTTTGTTGTTTATTTTCCCATCTTGCACGATATCATAAGCTTCTAAAAGTACCATCCATTTTCCCTTATATAGGCCTATTTCGTTCAGTTTAAAATAGTGAGTCGTTTCCCTTTTTGCTTTTTGCTTTTTGTCTGCCAATCTTAGGCTGCCCAATTTGGCAATATCAGAGAAATGATAAAAAGTAGCGGATTTACCTAAATCAGATTGAAAAATACCCAATGGATGTACTGACTTTTTATTTGCATAGGTTCCGAGTATAGAAATACCCCCCTTATCACCTTTGGCAAATTTCCCTTCAAGTATTTTCATGTGCTTGGGAGCTTCTACGACTCCTCTATCAATTGCATTGTTTGAGTTATTTAGCACTTGATAATACAAATTGTGATCGCGGCTATCAGAAGATTTTACACTTGTGTAGAGCTTATCATTAAATATTTGCATGTGCTGCACAAATGCAGGTGTGCTCCCCTCTATGATATGCTTCAGTTTGGCATTTCCTTCATCAAAATCTAATTGTACCAATATGCCCTTTTTCCCTTTTACACCCGCTAGAATGAACTTTTCTCCTAAGAGTACAGACTCGTAATACCTTACTTGCGGCAATGTGTAAAAAGTACCCTGCTTTGTTTCTATATTCCTTAAATCTATTTTAAAAGCGTGTATTTCTTCTTTGGCCAAGCTATTATATACCAAAACCAGATAGTTATCTGTGCTAAAATGCTGCACCAAAGATTCTTTGAAAGGCACTGAAAAAGTTAAGTTAGCTTTTTCTGCCAGCCTATTATCGAAAAATCTTAGGTAAATATTTTTCTTACTGGCAGGGCTTCTTTCTTTTCCTTCGGTTAAAAGTACAATGCCATTATTGCCCGTTGATACTATTAAAGGATTGCTCTCGCTGGCATTGATTTCTATTTCTTTTTTGCTGCTCACCATAAGTTGAGCATTTGCCGAAAGTAAAAAAATCAGACATCCGAGTGTTATGGGAAAAACCCGATTAAAAAAAACAGTCATTTTAAGAAAAAATAAGGTTCTCTGGTTTGATGATAGAACCTAGTCAATCTTGTTTTAGTATTGCTGTAATTTTTACAGGTAATGATATTATCCAATAAATAAAAACTTTATTGGACATGCTACTTACTTAATAATCAGTCAATTAGGTTTTTTAGTGTCTTTTTGGCGCGGCTTACTCGTCTTTTTATAGTAATTGTACTTTGTAAGGTAGTAAAGTGAATTAAATTAAAAAGGGATACCATTAATTAGTATCCCCCTTGTGTTTTGTCTTAGTTGCTACCGTCGTCTTTCTTCTTTTTCTTGCCAAACGGGTTGAGTTCTTTTAAAGCGTCTTTAGCTGCGTCTTTTACTTCCTTAGCTGTTTCTTTAATATTTTCTTTATTATTCGTTGTATCGTTTTTATTGGTTAGAATGTCTGTCAGACCCTCTTTTAAAGCACTTTTTGCAGAATCTGCGACCACCTTAGTTTCTTCTTTTAATTCCTCCTTGGCTTTTGCCGCCAATTGTTCTTTGAGCTCGCCTTCTCCTTTACCCATACCTACTTTTGGAGAATTGTAGCTACCAGAAATATTAAAAGGTACTTTAATAGTATTTGAACCCGTTAGCGAAGCATACTGTGCCCCTAGAGAGCTGCCTAGTTTATCGGCAGGGACATCCATCTTAAGGTTATAATCTATTTGCCCTGCAAGTGAAGTAGACCCTTCTAAAGTTGAAGCAATACCTGCTAAAGTAAAATCGAATGGCTTGATTTTCATTTTACCATCTTCAATGCTAGCATCGAAAGCAATGTCTTTTAAGGCTGGATTTTTCAGCGCACTCAAACTCGTAAGACTGCTGATTTCATTAAGAATCTTGACCTCTTCAAGTGCTGCATCTTTTATTTTTACCAACCCCGAACCTGAAAGTGTTTCCATCACAGGTAATAAATCATTACCTAAATCTCCACTGATCTTAAATTTTGTAGAGAAATCGCCATTGATATTTTGTGCCAAAGGCGCCAAAGTTTGTACGGTATTAAAATTTTCATACGACTTCTTAAAGGACAACTTACTTATGTCGAGGTCAAAGCTAAATTTTGGATCGGTGGGGTCTTCTGTATTGTAAGAACCATTGGTAACGAAACTTCCGCCCAACAATTCAAACTTTAGATTACGCATATCCATAATCCCATTTCTCATGATAATGCTGCCCGTCATGTTGTTCATGGCTAAATTATCGTAGAGTACTTTATCTAGCTTGGCATCAAATATAAAATCTATATCTTTTGGTATGGCTACCACCTCTTCTTCTGTAATTACTGTATCTTCTACGGCTGCTTCAGCCTCGGTCATCCACTCATTGGTATCAAATTTTTTTGAGTACATACTCATATTTCCTCTTAGCAATTGATTTTCCCCAAATACATACGCCATGTAATTAGAAATTTTTCCTGTTAGCTGCATGTCGCTCTTACCCACTGTACCTTCGTATTGATTGAGTATGATCTCTTTTGGTGTAAATTCTGCACTCGCTTCTGCTATGGTAAGACCTTGTGGCAAATCAACAGAGGTAAACTCTAAGTTTTCCAGTTTTACCGTGCCTGAAGTGGGAAGATTACCATAACGCTCTGCTTCTATATCAGACATCGTTCCTTTTGTAGCAATGTCTGCATACATTTTTCCTGTTAAATGCATATCCTCTAGCGGGTAAATTTTATCGATCAGCGTAAAATCGAGTCCGCCTTTCATGGTAAAATCATAGGTGGCGTTGTCTAAGTTGGCAATATGCCCATCTGCGTGGAAGGGCTCTCCATCCACCAGCATATCAAATTTATCTACATTTACCTTGGTATCGTTAAGTATGCCATTATCATTGACTATGGATGCATCCATATTGATGTTTTCCATAGGTACAGGATACTCTGCATAAGCCAACATCCCATCTGTAAGAGTTAACATGGCATCAGTTTTAGGGATGCTACCTTTACTTTCAGAATATACTCCGTTAGCATCTAGTTTCATTTCGAAGAGGCCCTTCATGTTTAGTCCTGCCATAGGGAACATGGTAGAAAGTTCCTCTAGGTTCAATGAGGCATTTACATTAGCCGCAATATCGTAATCGGTAAGCCCAGCAATTCTGATTTTCCCATCAACAGGATTATTTCCAAAGTCTAGATGCATCTCTCTAATGTCTATGAGCATATTTTCCAAATCAGCGCCTGAATTATCCACTAGCATATCAACAGAGATATTGCTTACCGCGGTAGGTAAGTCTGGATATTTGAACATACCATCGTTCACCTTTAGATCTACTTTAAAGCCTGGCAGTTGTTCTTCTGTGTAAGTACCTTTTACAAATCCATTGAACGCGATGTTTCCTGAAGTTTCAAGAGATTCATAACCCTGCATAAAATCTGCTGGTACCAGCGATAGCAAAGAAACAAAATCGCTTTCTTTACTTTCAAAAGAAATGTCCATTTCGTAGGCATCATCAGGCATTTTAAACCAACCATCAAACCCAACCACAAAGTCGTTGAGCTTTACATTATTTTCTAAAAAGGTAAAAGTGTAAACATCAGAGATGTCTAGGTTCATGTTTATGTCTGCATCTACTTTTGTTTTATTAAAATAGGTAATGCCTTCGTATTCTACTGTCATGCCCTCTGCGGTAGTGTTGGAGAGCACATCAAAAACTTCTAATGTAAAGTCACCACTACCTTTGTGGTACAGCCCTTTTATGTCTACAAAAGTAGCTAGCGATTTATCGTCGTAAATGAGTGTACCATCGGTTATCTCCCAAGTATCTACACTAATTTTTACATCAGAAGTGCTCGTGGTGTCGGCTACCTCTTCTTCTTCAGTGTCCAAAGTTATATCATAATTAGCAGTGCCGTCTTCAAGGACTTTGATCAGCAGATGGGGCCTGTCAATATACAAACCGTCTACTTTGATTTCATCTCCTGCAATTGCACTCCAAACATTTACAGATACCGCCAATTCATTAATATGCGCCAAGGTATCTCCATTGAAAGGGGTATTTCCTACAACGCCAAAGTCGCCAACTTTTACTGACAAGCTAGGAAAATCTCTGATGATACTTAAGCTCAACTGATCAAAATCGTAATATACTTTGGCATTTACACTGTTGGCTACCTGTTTATCTATCAGTGCTTTTATGTCCTCTTTATAAAACGTGAGGGCTATCTCAATGCCTGCAATGACCAATACTAAAAAACCAACAATGAATAAGAGAACCTTTTTCATAGAACGGGATGGTAAGGTATGATTAATTGAAAAAATTAATTTGAAAAAAAATTAAAAACTTGAGCCTTGCTTACATAAAAGCTCAACTTAAGAACATAAGGTACAAAAATATCATTCAACCTTAATATGCAAGCTATTTAAGATTTTAAAGTTCAAAAACCAGAAAACCCCCAAATAATATAATTGGATGTTAGAATATTGATATCTCGATTAAATTCATTTGAATGAAAAAATATTTTACAGCCTATCAGGTTTACTTCATACATAGATTTTTTAGTAAAGACCCGATTTATTACAGAGCGATAAAATCGATTATTTAAGGTTTAGCAAAGAATTTGAAAAATATTATTTAAATTGTGAATGCTTTACAAAAACCAACACCTACTTACTTATGAAAAGAATTATACCAATCATCCTGCTTGCAGTTTTTTGTTTTTACTCTCCCAATCAAGCACAGCATAGCAACCCTATTTTTGCACTCCATACACAGACAAAAACCAATATAGATAATGTTAATTGGATCAAATCCAAAATTGAAAAGTATGGAGGCAACCAGAGAAAAGATTATTCTTACAAAGTAGAGTTTATAGAAAGTACAGGTAAAATTGTAATTACCGAGTTTAACGCTGGAGAAAGTACGCCAAGATTTAAATATACCATGAGCGTTTGCGATTTTAAAGAAGTACGCAGGAATGGCATGGATATAGAAATTTTAGCAAATGGTACTTCTATAATTGGTAAGGGCTTTAACTCAAATCAAGAAAGTGTTTGGGCCGGTATAAGAATAAACCACTTTGTACAGGCAGAAAGCAATATTGTAAAAAGATTGCACGCTGCTTTTAAATCACTTTCAGAGTCTTCTGCTATAAATTGTAAATAGCATATTTATTTTTTCTATAACAGGTCAGATCCTTATTCATTGGCTTTCTTGATAAAGCGTTTGAATAAGAACCTGACCTACTTTTTTTAAGAGACCTTTATCTATCACCTCCATATTATCTTGCCGAGTGTGCCAGCTTTCATGAAAAAAATTATCATTTACAGGGCTATAACCTATAATATCTATAGTGGGTATTTTGGCTTCCACATTTAAAAAGTAATGGTCATCGATTATCCTTTCCGAAACTCTTTTTTTTAAGAATAGCTCACTGTATCCCATTGCGTTTGCTATACTCCAAATGTTTTTTAAAATTGTTCTACCGTATTTATAAGAAATATCCTCGTATACAAAAACAGAGCCTTTGCCCGCAATCATATCGAGCAAAATACCGTAATAAGCGCTATAATTTTCTTTGTGCTTATTTTTAGACCAATGCTGAGACCCAAGGCAATAGCCCTCTCCTGTTTCTGGGGAACCATAATCTTCTAAATCGAATAGAATAATATCTACACCTAAATTTTGTAGCACAGTATCTTTTCGGGAAAGCAGTCTGGCAAGTTCTAAAAGTACAGCGACTCCGCTAGCCCCATCGTTGGCGCCTAATAATTGCGGTACTTCTTGCTCAGGCCTATAATCTGAATCTTTATCAGCAATGTGCCTAGTATCCCAATGGGCACACAACAAAATTCTTTTTTTGGCAGCTTCATTAAAAGATGCGATTATATTATTTCCATTTAAAACAGTACCATCATAAGCCTTTTTTTCGAAATTTTGGGAAATAACCTTGGCACCATACTCTTCAAGTTGAGCCATTAAAAATTGCCCACAAGCTTGGTGCGCTTCGGTATTGGGCACTCTAGGTCCAAAAGACAACTGTTTCTCTATAAATTGGTATGCCGTATCGGCATTGAACTGTGGAGTCTCTACAAGTGTAAGCTCAGAGGCTTTTATATCCGTTCTCACTTTCTCTTTATCATCGGCACATGAAAACGCTAAAAAGCATGAGAGAACGATGCTAAGCGCATAACGGGGAAATTTTTGAGTGATAGGCATTAAAAAACGCAGGAAATATTAAACAAAAAAAAGGAGAAACTTAAATTCTTACATGAAAATTAAAGCAAGTAAGGTATAAAGCTAACAAAAACACAAAAAAATTATATATTTGCATCACACATGAATTCCATTAGTCAATTGTTAAATTTGGAATTAAGGATGCGGGATTTTCCTGCATCCTTTTTTATTTTGCTTTATCTTATTTTCAAAGCGTTTTTTAGCCTTTTAAAAAAACATTTTCCCCTCCATTACTTTTGCAAGATTTTATTGATTGTAATTTTTAGTTTTTAACTTAAAGGTAAGACAAACAAAACACATAGATTTTCTAGTCCACAACTAATGAAGAGCTCACAAACACAGAAAAATATTTCTGATAACAAGCAAGCAATAGAATTGGCTTGCAGTGAACACTTTTGTTTGTTGATATTCGACAACAGTACATTTGAGTTAAAAGGGTTCTCAAACAACTTTGATTACTTTTTTTCAGAGTCACCTAAACTGGGAGCAACTATTTCTGAGCTTTTCCATTTTAAGGAAAACCCAATTGAAACTGGGAACAACTTTAGTATTGCCAAACTGGTAGATCACAGTAGTAGAGCGTATAATTCTATTATTACCCAAGATGACAACAACTCTTATGTGCTCATGGCAAGGCCTGAGCCTCAGCATAAAATCAATCATTTGCTCAACGTACAGCTAAGTAACCAAGAGGCCCTTGGTATTTTTAAGGACAAAAACAGCTTGTACGATTTTTTTTTACAAAACATAAGGCAAATCGTAGATGCCGACCAAGTAGCTATTTTTAAATTTGATGCCCACAAAAACTGGCAAGTATTAGAAAATAATAACCTAGGCAAGCAACCCAGCTATAAATTGATGCATTTTCCAGCCTCAGACTGGCCACCCTTCATTTTTGAAATGCTACAACGCGGTATTCCTTACCTAGCAGAACATGTACAAGCCGAAATAAAAGTCATTAGCGGAGAAAGTTTTTCATTTGAGCCAAATGGTTTGCCAATAGCCGCGGCAGATGAATACACCGAAAAGCTATGGAAAAACATGCAAATAGGCTGCATAATGTTATTTCCCATTAAAAAAAACAATCAGTTGTGGGGCACTCTTTCTGTAATGCATCACACAAAATATTGTTTGAGTATATCTGAAATAGCTGTGCTAAAGCAACTCTGCAATGGGTTTGGCTTACAACTCCAATCTACAGACAATGCAGCTAGCTTTACTTACGAGAACAAAACTTTGTACTCTTTATTAGAGAATATCTCAAAACATCAATTTCCTGAGAAGGCCATAGAAAACAATAAACCCGAGCTTTTAACCCTGCTAAAAGCCAGTGGTTTATCCTTTTTTGTTAGGAGCAAGGTATGCAATTACGGCAATACTCCACCCGATTTTATTACAGAGGAAATTAAGGAAAAGCTACTTGACGATTTACAGGCACCTATTTACCAAACCAACAACCTCACCTCAGATATATCTAGCTTACAGTCTTTTAAAAGCTATGCCAGTGGTTTATTGGCCATAAAGTTGGGCAAAGACAACAAAGACTTTTTAGTATGGTACAGACCCAATAATACCAAGGTGCTCCAATGGGCGGGCAACCCAAACGCCAACAGAAACGCCCACAAGCCCAGGAGAGATTTTGATTCTTGGGTAGAGGTAAAAACAAGCGGATCTTTAGAATGGACCGACCAAGATCTCTTTTTTGCTAAAGAAGTAGGCAACCATTTGAGTAGCCTCATAAAAAAACAAGAAAAAAAGGAAGCAGAGAAAAAGCAGATGTTTGAGCTAATGTTCAAGCATGCCCCCGAATTGATATTTATTTTAAATGATGATTTTTCTGTTAAATATACAAGCGATTCGGTAATAGCAGCCTTTGGCGGAAACTTTGAGATAGCTACCTCAGACTGGAAAGAATCGGTGCATCCTAAAGATAGAAAAATTTTAATCGATTATCTCAGTGAGGTCAAAAACAGAAAACAAACTTGGCAGGGGGTTGAGTACCGCATAAAAGACCGAGATGGCAAATACATTTACCTAGAAACTTTTGCGAGCAACTTTAGCGACAACCCCGTTTTTAAAGGAATTTTGTGCAGTTCAAGAAATACAACATCTAAAGTAAATGCTTTAAACCGGCTTGCTAAATTTCAGAAAATAATAGAAAAGACCAATAGTGCTGTATTGATGATAGATGTCTCTAGACAGGCCTATCCTATCATTTACACCAATTCAGGCATAGAGCACTTTACCAATCTTAAAAGTCGAACTGTTGTAGGTCGCTCATGGGGCTTGATAGACCAACATGTAGAAGACAACCTCAATGCAGCTAAGTTTAGAGAGGCATTTAGAGCCCAAAAAGCCATTGAGACTACCCTTAAAATGAAGCATGACAATGAAAGCAAAATATGGGTAAGAGCGCAAGTATCACCACTAGAAGAAAACAACCAAAAAGGAAAACTTATCATTATCCTTTCTGACATTAGTGCCGAAGTAGTTGTCAAAGAAAAACTTAAAGAATATTCTGAAAAACTGCATTTAAGCAATGAAGAGCTACAAACATTTGCTTATGTAGCCTCACACGATTTGCAAGAGCCACTCCGTACCATATCAGGCTTTAGCGAATTATTTGCAGAAATCTATCAAGACAAAATAGATCAAGAGGCCAATGAGTACCTCACATTTATTTTACAGGCTACTGGTAGAATGAAAAAACTCATTAATGACTTGTTGCACTTCTCTAGATTGAGTACAGAAAAAGGGTTTATAAAAGAAGTAAACGTTGCGGCTGTATTGCAAAGAGCAACTGATAATTTGCACACACTCATTGATGAAAACAAAGCTGTAATTACCCATGACCTGCTGCCTAATATTTTTGTAAATGAAACCTTATTATTGCAGGTTTTCCAGAACTTGATCAGCAATGCCATAAAGTACAGAAGTGATGCACAGCCCAAAATACACATTACTGCCAAATACAAGAAAAAAAGTTGGGTTTTTGGCGTACAAGACAATGGCATTGGCATTTCTAGAAAATATTACGACCGCATTTTTATCATCTTTCAAAGGTTGCATACTTCAGACAAGTACTCAGGCACCGGCATAGGACTGGCCATCTGTAAAAAAATCATAGAAAAATATGGTGGCCGCATTTGGGTGGCATCTGAAGAAGGCAAAGGAAGCACCTTTTATTTTACCATACCTGACATCCTAACACTTAGCTAACAATTAGTTTAAACAAATTTAAGCTTTGAGAGATTATATAGTAACTTCTTATTTCAATTATCTGCACGCTTATTTTTTAGCCACTACAAGAATTGAAGAAGATAAGCAACATAAAAATTATTCATCTTACGTAAAATGAGGTCAAGAGTGAAAGGCAAAGCACAAGATAAGGTAGTGAACATTCTTTTGGTCGAAGACCATCTGCCAGACATTGTTCTTACCAAAAAAGCTTTTGAGAGAGGCAATTACAAGAGTAAATTACACATTGTAAGAGACGGGGAGGAAGCCATGAAATTTCTAAGAAAAGAAGGTGGTTATGAAGATAGAGTAAGACCTGACCTTATTTTATTGGATATTAACTTACCTAAAGTTTCAGGTTATGAGGTTTTGGAACACATAAAGAAAGATGAGAACCTTATGACCATACCAGTTATAATGCTCACCTCTTCAGAAGCCGAACAAGACATAAGCAAATCATACTCTTTATACGCCAATTCGTACTTGGTTAAACCTGATAGCTTAAGCAAATTTGTAGAAATGATAAATAAATTAGAAGGCTTTTGGTTTAAGCTTGTGAAATTGCATAAATAATATTTTATTTATGTTATGGACAAAAACAAACTGAATTGTCTTTACATAGAAGATAACTTAGCAGACTTCAAACTATTAGAATCCAGATTTAAGAGAAACGACATCTTTAAGGGTTCTTCTATACACACCTGCAATACGATTAAAGAAGCTGATGCCCTCGTTACAAAAAACGAATATAACCTAATCCTTCTAGATCTTTCCCTGCCCGATGCTCATGGGCTTGAGGGAGTTAATTTTTTCCAAAAAAAGCATCCGTTTTATCCAATTGTAGTGCTCACAGGTAATACAGACAAACAAATTGCCGTACAGGCCATAAAAGAAGGCGCGCAAGATTATTTGATCAAAGGAGAATTTACCGACGAACTTTTTTTTAGGGTATGCAACTATGCCATAGAGAGGAAAAAGATAAACTCTCAGCAAAAGAAAATTTTAAAAGAGGTTGAAAAGCTGAACATAGACCTAAATACAGTTAATGCCCGATTACAAAAAACAGTAAACGAGCTTACCGAGGAGCGAAAAAGAGTCGATAAGAAGAATAAGCAAATCAATTCTTTTATTTCGGTAATCGTGCACGACTTAAAGAACCCGGTCACAGCCATTAATTCATTAACTGAGCTACTGCTCAACCAAAAAGACCGGCTCAATATTACCCAAATTAAATACTTAGAGCAGGTCAAGTACTCCTCAAGCTCTATGTTGGATAACATACTTACTGTCATAGATACCACAAATATTTCTAGTGATGGCAGTTTTATGCTAAACATGGTGCACGAAAATCCTTTTTACACACTTAATTCTGCGCTAGACAAGTTTGTGGTAGATGCCATACAGCGCAGCATTTTTGTAGTGGTCGATTACATAAAAGAATTGCCCAAAGTATATTTCGATAAAAGGCTGCTGACCAACATAGTGGCCAATTTGATGGAAAACGCCATCAAATACAATAAGGAAAACTCCAAAATCATCATAACCTGCGAGAAAACCGAAGATAATTTCTTAAAGATATTTTTTAGAAATAAAGGCCTCTCTTTAAAGCCCGGGGAGTTGGAAGAAGTTTTTGATGAAGACCACGAATTTCAGGATAATCCTTCTACAATTTTGCCCTCATCGGGATTTAAGCTATCTGTAGTTAAAAAAACAGTAGAAGTTATGGGCGGATACGTTGGCGTGGAGCTAGAAGATGAAGGTAAGACGAGTACTTTCTGGTTTGCATTACCCATGTAACAAAGCGTAAATTTAAAAAAGCATTTCTTTGACTTTATTTATCAAAGAAATGCTTTGTAGGTTTTACTCCCCTTCTGCTACCACTTCTTTTACAGTTGGCACCATTCTCTTTAACATGTTTTCGATGCCTGCTTTTAGTGTAATCATAGAACTTGGGCAGCCACTGCAAGAACCTTGTAGCAATACCTTTACCACTCCCGTGCTTTCATCAAAAGACTGAAATTGAATGGCGCCACCGTCCATTTCCACTGCGGGCTTAATGTACTCATCCAATACGCCCTTTATCTTTTTAACGGCTTCGCTGTCGTTGTTGGCCTCTACGATCACATCTTTTTGCTCCTCATTAAAAAGGGGCTTCTGAGCCTCAAAGTATTCTTTAATGAATTGTTTTAATTCAGGAATCACATCTGCCCATTGGGCTTGCTCATCCTTAGTAATGGTAATAAAATTACTCATGTAAAACACCCTTTTTACATAAGGGTACTTGAACAAACCTACCGCTAGCGGAGAATTACTAGCACTCTCTGCATCTGGAAAATCTATATTATTACCATCCTTTATAAGCATGAAGTTGAGCATAAACTTCATCGAATTAGGATTTGGGTTTTTCTCTGTATAGATATGTATTTGTTGCTTGTAAAGCGCTTCCTTATTATAACCTGCTGACATCTTTTTTAAATTTTAGTTGAATCCAAATTTAAGAAATACAACACGGATTGTTGCAATCGGGTTTGGGGAAAGTCAAATTTCTAATCTTTAAAGGTAAATCATAAAAAAAGCCCGGGGAGAAATCCACGGGCTTAGTGTTCATTTGCTTGAGCGTAAAGTGTTATTTTCCTTCGTCTTGCAATTGAGTCTCGTCTTTTACTACTTCGCCTTTTTCATCCAACTCTACAATCTCATACCCCAATCTTGCTAACTTAGGCTTGAGCGATGCTTTGTCTCCCACAACCACAATGTACATTTCATCGTATTTCAGGTTTTTCTTGGCCAAAGCGTCAATCTCTTCTTTTGTAATCTGCTGTATGATCTCATTCTGCTCGCTCACATAATCCTCATCTAAATCGTAGTGCACTATGCGGCGCAAGAAACCTGCTTTTTGGTAAGGTGCCTCATAACTCCTGGCATCGCGCTGCCCTATCGATTTTTTCATAAAACTCAACTCATCTGGCGTAATGCCATTGTCAGCATAGGTTTTAATTTCATTCATAAACTCATAAACAGCGCTATCTGTAGCCACAGCTTTAATACCTGCGGTTGCTGTAAACGGGCCAGGGTTGTCATCGCTGTTAAAATAAGAGCGAGCGCCGTATGTCCAACCTTTGTCTTCTCTTAAATTAAGGTTGATGCGGCTATTGAATGCACCACCCAAAGGATAGTTCATTAAATAAGACTTAAAGTAATCGCCATCTACATCGTAGGGCATATCGGTCATGTAACCTATACGGATTTGAGACTGAGGTGCTTGCTGCTTATCTACCAAATAGATTTTTGTTTTATCGGTACTAGTAGGTGCGGCAATCTCAGGAAGCTCTACCTCTTTTTTCTCCCAGTTATTTAGAAAATCTAATTTAGGCAACACTTCTTCTTGGGTTACATCGCCCACGATTACCAACTCGCTAATACTTGGAGAGAAGTAGTCTGAGTAAAAGCTTTTTACATCCTCAAGCGTAATATTCTGTACAGACTCTTCTATTCCGCTTGAAGGGACAGAGAAAATATGGTTATCTCCGTACAACAACCTATCATATACTTGGCTAGCAATAGCACTTGGATTCTTCTGACTAGACTTAATACTCTCTAACTGTTGCTTTTTAATCCTATCGAAATCTTCTTGTTTAAAGGCTGGCCTAAACAGTTTCTCCTCAAATATTTCTAGGGTTTTATCCAGGTTTTTAACCAGTGAGTTCATCTGTATCACAGTGTTATCATCTCCTGCATAAATACTGATGCTACTACCCAATTTTTCCAATTCTTCAGAAATTTTTTCGGAGGTATAATTTTCAGTGTCCTCGTTCATAACTGAGGCTGTTAGCGAGGCTAAACCAGATTTCTCAGGCATATTGGCCTCTAAGCGATGACCTCCATTTATGGTCAACTGCATAGTAACTGTAGGAATCTCATTGGTACTTGTACCGATTACCTTCATTCCATTATCTAGAGACGCTCTCCAGACTTCTGGCACATTAACCAATGGCGCTTTACCTGCTTTGGGTTGTACAGAACGGTCTAACTTGCTTTCAATCTTATTGTAAACCAACCCACTATAGTCTGTAGTTGGGAAGGGATTCTCGCCTTCTTTTTCTGGCGTGAAATTATCTGGCTTGGCTGGTGCTTGGTCTTCACTTGCCAAAATTGATAAAATTACTGCTGGCTTGCCTTTTATATATTTGTTGTAAACTCTGATCACATCTTCTTTTGTAACAGCCATATACCTATCCAAATCATTTTGGATATAATTAGGGTTTTCTGTAAAAGTCTCAAAAGCTGCTAGTTGAGATACTTTACCACTCACGGTTGCTAACCTATTAATAGTTTGAGATTCGTAACCACTTTTAAATTTTTGTATGTCTTCATCTTTTACGCCATTTTTCTCAAATTCTAAAAAGGCATCGCGCATTTGTTCTTCAAAATCGCTTAGTGATTTGCCCGGAAATGGCAATACTAACATAGTAAACTCTCCTGCCAATTCTGATGCTGGGTGGTACACACTTGCTTGAATGGCCTGTTGGGTCTTTACAAATTTCTGATAGAAATAAGAGCTCCTACTGCCTCCGATTATTTCTGCTAAGCAGTCTAGTGGTGCTTCATCAGGATGGTAGCGCGGCACAGTTGGAAAGGTAAACATAACCGCAGGAAAACGAATATTTTTATCTACATAAGATACATACCTGTCTTTGTCTAAAACAGGTGCATCAAGTTTCATATCTTTAACCTCTAAACCTCTTGGTATTTCTCCAAAGTATTTTTCTACCAGTCTTACTACTTCTTCAGTGTCCACATCGCCACCTATGGTTAAGGTTGCATTATTTGGGCCGTACCAACGTAAGAAGAATTTCTTTAAATCGGTTACATCTACTCTATCCAAATCTTCTAAAATGCCAATGGTGAGCCAAGAGTAAGGATGCCCGTAAGGATATAAAGTACGAGCATTTAGCTCAAAACGTAATCCATAAGGTCTGTTATCGTAGTTTTGTTGTTTTTCGTTTTTAACTGTAGCGCGTTGAACCTCAAACTTTTCTTGGGTTACGGCGTCCAAGAAAAAACCCATACGGTCAGACTCTAGCCAAAGCATAGTTTCTAATTGATTGCTGGGCACAGTCTCATAGTAGTTGGTTCTGTCTCGGTTGGTAGATCCGTTTAACGTGCCACCTGCTTCGGTAATGATTTTGAAGTGTTCTTCATCCTCTACATTTTCAGAACCTTGGAACATCATGTGTTCAAAAAAGTGGGCAAAACCAGACTTGTTCAATTCTTCTCTAGCCGAACCTACATGATAGGTTACATCTACATGTACAAGGGGATCAGAATGGTCTTCATGCACAATGAGTGTCAATCCGTTTCCTAACTCATATTTAGAGTATGGGATTACTACCTCTCCTTCGTTTTGTGTAACCTTTTCTATTAGTTTGGTTTGGGCTACTACTGGCAGAGTTATAACTACTGCTAGCAGTGTAATCATTATACTTCTAAGATTATTCTTCATAGCGATTCAGTTAAATTACATGCATTTACTATCGTGAATATAAATAAGCAAGCTAACATTAATTATAACTGATATGTTCGATGGTAAAATAATTGGGTTAGCGGTTGTTAGAATGCCCCTAAAGAAAGATGAAATGTAAATTTTTTTTTGACTACCATCAATGGCTTGTTGGTAGCTACACCGACGAAGATCGAAAAGATAATTTGGATAGTTACAAAAGATAGCTAACGATTTTCTTTAATCCCCCGCTGTATCCTCATGGCCAACAGAGCATGCTGATCTGCTTTGGAGTGGTTGCCTTTTATGCGGTAAATATAAGATAGAAAGCGGTTGGCATCTAAGGCAAGTAGGTCTGTTTGGTCAAATATGCCCGCATTGTATTGCAGCGCCTTTTGGTAGAGTTCATAGGCAATATCTTGCTCGCCCAAATGGGTTTGGATGTTGCCCAACAACAAAAAAGAACCCGCCGTGTTTACATGGATTCCTTCATAAACCTCCATATAAAAGTCGTGCTCTGCTATAGCATAAAGCAATGCCTGCTCGTAATCTTCTGATTGATAATGGGCCCTTGCTAACTGGTTCCAAACTGCAGCTTTTAAGTTATTTACTTTGGGAACCAACACCAATGCCTTATTGAGCCAAGCTATGGCCTCTATGGTTTGCTTTTGCTCTAATTGCAAGGCAGCCGTGTTGAGGTAGGCATCTATTTTTATCTCATTTTCTAAGCTGTCTTGTGCCTCGTACAATAGGGCCGCCCTAACCTGTAGGTCAACTGCTTTTTCGTAATAAGTCATTTTGTTGTACACATCACTTACAGAAGTAAATAAAGAAGCCAAGGTGAGTGGGTCTTGATCGGGCGCCTGTTCGTACATTTCCAGTCCTTTTTCGTAGAAAGTAAGTGCATGGTGCATGCTCATCTTACTCAGAAAAGTACCTGCAATTTGTAAGTGCAAATGCGCCAAGCTTTTTTGGTCCATCCCTGACGCAGACATAGCTTCTAAATACTTTTTATGCCAATAAGCTGAGGTCTCAAAAGCTTCTGCCCAAAAATAAATCCTTGCCAAAAACTGCTTAAACTCTATGCTGGCACTTCTATTTTCTTCGGGGTTTTGCCCGTAGTAATCCAATACTTTTTGTGCATATACCATGGTGCTATCTAGCTGCCTATTTTTAAAGTGAATGGTCGCCATAGATTTGTGAATTTCTACATGATCAGCAGTCTCAGTGCCAAAGATATTCCTCAAAACTCCCTCACCTTTATGCAAGTACGACAAGGATTTCTCCAGTGAGTCTATCTCTGCATAAGCATAACCTATTTGGGTGTAAATGGCAGCTATATTATGGTTTTGCTCTGAGCCGATTTCTGAAGACAACAAGGCCTTAGCTTGCTGGTAATTTTCTATGGCAGCTTCAAAATTGCCTAGTTCATAGTTGGTCTTGCCAATTTCTATAAAAAGCAGCAATTGCTTTTCCTTGGCCTCATTTGTATTGATTTGCTTCAGAGCTACTAGCGCTTTGTCAAAATAATCTAAAGCGCGGTTGTGCAAAGATTGATAGTGGGCCATGTTACCGAGCGATAAATAAAGATTGGCAATTCTACCCAAGCTCACAGGGGTATGCTTTTGGTAAATGGCAATTGCTCTTTTTGCAAATTCTGTTGACTCGTTTAGTTGATAAATGTTTGAGAATGCAACCGCCATTTTCTCAGAAACCAAGGCTACTTTTAAATCTGAACTGCCCCAATAACCTTCATAGGTTTCTAAGACAGAATCGGCTAATATAAATGCACTCACTATATCGTTTTTAGATATGCTAGAATCAAATTCAGTAAAAAGTTGATATCCTTCAGTGGGTCGTAAAGGCACATCCCCATCAAAATCTTGGGCTTCTGTGTTAAAACATAGACCTATTGTAAGTACAATTAAAAGTAGTTTTATCCTCATTACTTACCTTGTTTTATCTCGCTAAACCGCAAAGACGCTAAGGATTTTATTATTTTTTGAAATTCTTAAGCAAGTCCATGTCTATCAATTCATACACGATGGATCCATTTTCTGTAACCTGTACCTCAAAAACCCCTTTTTCTTGCAAAGCATCTAACATGGTTTTTGCCTGATCTATGCTAATGTCGGTTTCCATGCAGAGAACTGCTGCTGTAAGCTTGCCTCCTGTGGCCGCTGCCAATTTGATTACTTCGCTATCGTTTAGCCTTTTTTTATAATTTCTTGTAAAACCAGTTGGTTTTTCGTGCCCTTTAAGTGCATCCCTTACGGTTACGTTCAGGCTAAACTCTTCCTGCATATCAGAACTCATACCATAGTTAAAGATACCTTTGTTCATCATACTGTACAGCTTGGTTTTGGCTTCTGAATTGGTCAGATCTTTTGATTTGGCAAGTTTTGCGGTCGTAATGCTACCTCCGTGTTCTTCTGCCAATTCGACCACCTCTCGGTTAGACACCTTAACATCGAGTTGGTTTTGTCTACTATTTACAAAATGCAGTAGGCTACTCACCCCTCCTATCACCGCCAGTGCTATTATAATAATGTAAAATATACTCATGCTCTCGTTTTAAGAAAAAGCTAAACGTAAATGTAACTACTTAAAAATAACATTTTTGATACTTTTAGAATAAAAGCCGGGTATAAGAAAATGATTTTACCTATGCATAGCTTTACAAGCCAAGTAAACTAAACATAGTTGATCAGCAAAATCCACATTGATTTTTTTGGCCGAAAAGTCGTACTTAAAAAGTATTGATTGACTCAAAAAAAAAGCGGCTTCTTTCTGAGAAGCCGCATTCAATTCGATTAGTTCAGTAAACAATACTAGCCCTTATTTTTCATGCTTTATTCTTTTTGCAGCGTCCAATTCATCGGTTTCGCCGATACTTAAGCCCTCTATTTTTACAATTGGCAATTGCCCTGTTGTACAAACCTGAAAAGCATGTAAAGAAGTACTATCATCTTTACCGACGCCGAGATAAGTACTCTCGGTATCTAATTGCTTAGGAGCGGTATTTTCGCCGTTGCAGTAAAACAAAGGCGTAAATTGTATAAAAACTTTGTGCTTGTTTAGGTTCTGCACTTTTACAACTGTATTTACGGTTTTTGTAATTCTAGAAGCATTGTGCTGCACCCAAAAAATCACTTGATCTTCGCGGTGTATCTCTTCCCAATTTTCATCGGCTTCTTGAGCATAAAGCATTGTAGAAGCCAAGATAAATACAGGAGATAATAATATTTTAATTAAATTTTTCATGGTTAAAACCAAATGAGTTCTAGTTATCTATACGTAAATGAAGATTAAGTAACTATCATTTACATATTTTTATGGTTCAAGAACTATTCCCTACATATTTATTTTAATCTTCTAGCGCATTTACCATAAAAGTACTCTTTGTAGCTAACCAGAGCAGCAAAAAGATAATTCCGTAAAAGAGGTAAACAAAATAGTAGTCTTTGGTATCTTGGTAACGCGTCTCTTTAATTTCGGCTTTCTCGTACCTATCTATAATGCCAAAAATCTCGTCGAGGGCTTGGTTGTTGGTCGCCCTAAAATACTTGCCTTCTCCTAAATCGGCAATCATGCGCAAGGTGCTTTCGTCTAAAGATTGCTCTATGTAGCGCTTACGCCCAAACATGTCGGTACCATAAGGCACTTTGCCCTCTTTGCCCACGCCAATAGAATACATCTTTATGCCTTTGTCTTTGGCAATTTTTGCTGCTGTTTCAGGGTCTATGGAGCCCGCCGTATTTTCTCCATCGCTCAGTAAAATCATCACTTTAGATTGAGAGGGCGATTCTTTCATACGGTTTATGGTTACACCTATGGCCAAACCTATGGCTGTTCCGCCTTTGCGTACCATGTTAAAGCCTATATCGTCTATTAGGTTATTGAGCAGTTCATAATCTGTGGTCAAAGGAGAGTAAGAAATGGCCTCGCCTGAGAAAATGACCAAGCCGATCCTATCTTGAAACCTGCCGTTTATAAAATCTTTGGCTACCTTTTTGGCAGCTTCCAAACGGTTAGGTATAAAATCTTCGATCTGCATAGATTCTGAAATATCGAGCACAAGCATGATATCTATGCCCTCGGTGTATTGCTCTACCTGCTCGTTGGTTCTCTGCGGCCTGGCCAAAGAAGTTAAGATCAATATTACGGCCAATGAGAGCAAAAAGGGAGGCAAAAGCCTTAGCCAAGCGCTTCTACTTTTTCTTGCTTTGTCTTCGGGTAAGGCAATCTCTAGTTTCTGACGTGTTCTTCTATTGATCAACCATTTTGCAAATCTAATGAGCGGTATGATCAATAAGAGGTATAAAAACTCAGGGTTCACCCACTCAAAGCTGCTTAGGGTGTCTGGCAAAAACCATTGAAGGCTAAAAAATTCTTCTATCCCAGTACTATTCATTCTTAATTTCTTCTACTTTTTCTTGATAGTATTCTGTGGCACGCGATTTCAGCAGGTTAAAACTATCTTTTAGTTGTTCGCTATCGAAGCCAGCGTATAAGGCCCGATCTATTGTTTTTAATGAATTGTAAAGTTCTTCACTTGGTAAAATCTGTTTTATCTCACGGGTGGTATAGCTGGCTAGTGGCTGCTCTATCAGCCCTCCAGAATAGTGTTTCCAGAGTAATAAGGCCTTTTCAGTATGGTCTTTGGCATGCAAATCACTAATTAACTTTTCAAAATCTTCGGTAAAGCCGAGGTGTTTCTTGTTCAAGCGCCTAAGCCTGTAGTGCCTTCTAATATTTTTACCAAATATCAACCCTAATAACAGAAACACACTAAGTAAAATCCCCACGACCATCAACACCAACGGATAGTTAAACTCAGTGGGAATTAGCAACATGTTGGTATTGGTCAGCAAAGGTACCGAGTCTGCCAAATCCTGTAGCATGGGCACCATAAAAACGCTGTCTTCAGCTGTGTAAACCACTTTGGCATCCTCGGCTTCTTCTATACTAATTGGCATAGAAATGCGCTGAATCTCTTCTAATTCAAAAGAGGTGAGGGTATAAATAACGCTGTCTCTACTTTGGCCACTCTCGGTAACAGTAGGAAAAAACTGCTTGTCCACCAACTCAAAAGGGGAGTAATCGTGTGTAGAGTCAGGGAAAAGTACCTGCAAAGCAGGATCGTACTGATAGGTAAGCACGTATTTTACAGGCAAGCCAATCTCGATGCTATCTTGTAAAAACATGCCCCTAGGCGTTTGTGCCATAGCGCCTGTCGTTACCAATACGAAAAAGATTACCTTATAAAAAATGCTTTTCATAGCACAAAGAAAGCGAATGGTTAATTATTTATTAGTGGTTAATGATGAATGTTTAATTGTCGGTTGTTTAAATAGTTGATTTTCAAAACTATATACTAAAGTTGATTTAGCCGCTTTCATCCTTAACTTATAATTTTTATTACTGATGTTTTTTTACGTAAAGCAAGCTTACTTCTTTAAGAAAAGCTTAACTTTTCCATCCATTGTTATTTTCTATACTTATTTCTGACCTTGAATAACTTGATCAACTTGGGCACAAAATCTTCTCTAGTATTGATGTAGAGGTAATTGGCATTGTTGCGCTTACATACTTTTTGTAGGCTATCCCTACTCTCCTTGTAATAGTGATCGATCCTTTTCCTAAACTGGGTTGAGGAAGTATTTACCCAAACTGTTTTTTGCGTTTCCTTATCGTGCAAGGGGATAATGCCTACGTTGGGGAAAGCCGTTTCTCGATCATCAGCTATGTGTATGGCAATCAAATCGTGTTTGCGTGCAATCGCTTTTAGATTTCTCTCGTAATTATCGTCCAAAAAATCAGAAATGATCACAAACATACTCTTTCGCTTAATGGTATTGAGCGCCATGAGCATGGCCTTGTTCAGGTCAGTTTTGGTCGAGCTCGGTTTTAATTTAAAAATAGTATTAATGATCTCGTAAACGTGCTTGGCGCTTTTATCTGGCTTTATATATTTTTCTTTTTGATCGCTAAAGCAAAGCAAACCAATAGAGGCGTCTTCTTTTATAGCCGATAAGCTGAGCACGCCACAAATCTCTTTACTGATATCTATCTTTTGCAATTGCTCTCGGCCAATTTCCTGCGAGGCGCTAACATCCAAAATAAAAAATACGTTTTGCTCTTTTTCTTCCTTAAATGTTTTTATAAACGTGCCATGGCCCTTGGCAGAGGCGTGCCAATCTATGTGCCGCACGTCATCGCCGTATTGGTAAGAGCGCACGTCGTCAAACTCAAGCCCTGAACCTTTGAATACAGAGTGAAAATCGCCTTGCATTTGCGAGTTGATGGCCTTGCGGATCCTGATCTCGTAATTCCGCAATTTTTTGATAAGTTGTTTGATGTCTTCCATGAGAAAAAATGAATTGAATCCCGCACTTTTAGGTTAATTGCGTAGCACAGAGATACAAATAACCAAAGTTAGTAGCTTTGTAGAATTTTTAAGGGAATTAAGGATAAATTTGAAAAATGAAGAATTTAGCATTATTAGTGGTCGCATGCTTTGTTTTGTGGTCGTGCGAGAGCGATGAAGAAACCTTGCCCGAAGGAGTACTGCCGCAAGAGCAAATGGTAGGCATTATTGTAGACCTGCACATTGCTGAAGCAAAGCTAAACGAAGTAAAAGGTGCCATAGAAGACAGAATGCTCATATTTAATGCGTATGCCAACGAAATTTATGAGCAACACGACACCGATAGCCTACAGTACAAAAACAGTCACGACTACTACATGCAGCGACTTGCCATAATGAAAGGCATTTACCAGCAAGTCTCAGACAGTTTAAAGGTCTTGAGAGATAGTGCCGCACAGACTAGACAAAAGCCGATTATAAAAAAGCCCGATAACCAAGCAAAAGCCAAATCTTAATGAGCCAAAAAACCAAAGCGCTCCCCGAGGCATTTGCCGCTCGTATGCAGCAGCAGTTGGGCCAGGAATTTCCTGCCTTTTCGCAGGCCTTGGCGGGCACACCACCTACTTCTATAAGGTACAATCCCTTTAAAAAAGCCAGACCCGATGAGGCTTTGCAACAAGTTCAATGGTGCGAGCATGCAGTATATTTGCCAGAAAGGCCTGACTTTTACAAAGACCCACTCATTTTTGCGGGTGCTTACTATGTGCAAGAGGCCTCATCTATGTTTATCGATCAGATATTGCGCAACATTCTTAGCCTGCAAAAGCCCTTAAAAATCCTAGACCTGTGTGCTGCACCCGGCGGTAAAAGCACCTTGATCGCCTCTGCCATGCCAGAAGGCAGCCTTTTGGTTTCTAATGAAATTGTGAGCAAACGAGCTTTGCCTTTGGCAGAAAACATCATGCGATGGGGCAACGAGCAAGTATTGGTAAGCAATAATAATCCACAAGATTTTGAAGTACTTCGCGAATATTTTGATTTAGTCTTGGTAGATGCTCCCTGCTCCGGAGAAGGTATGTTCAGGAAAGACCCTAAGGTGGCCAACTTGTGGAATGAAGGCTTGCCTATAGCCTGCGCGCAAAGACAATCTCAAATATTGGAGAGCGTAGATATTTTGTTAAAACCGGGTGGACATCTCATATACAGTACCTGCACATTTGCCAGAGAAGAAAACGAAGCCCAAGTTTTGGATTTGGTGGAAAATAAAGGTTACCACTCCAAAAAAATACCTATTGAAACAGACTGGCAGATTGCTGAAGTAAAAGAACAAACCTCCACAGGAGAAGCAACCTTTGCTTATAGATTCTACCCACACACAACCAAAGGCGAAGGCTTTTTTGCTGCTTGCCTACAAAAAGAAGGAGAATTTATTGGCAAAGAAGGACTCAAACTACCCAAGAAATTGGCCAAAGCGGGTGTAGATTTTAAAGCCCTACCTAAAAAGTATTATGCAGATATGGAACAATGGGTATCAACTGAAACGCCCCTCGCCTATGTAATAGAAGAAGAACAGGTAATTGCTTTGCCCAAAGAAAATTTCTATGACATTAAATCTTTAAACAAGGCTTTAAGAATAAGACAAAAAGGTGTGCTTTTGGGCAAGTTGAAAAACAACAAGTTTATTCCAGACCATGCTTTGGCCATGAGTAGACTGCTGCATCCAAAAATACCGAGGTTACAGCTCAACTATGAACAAGCGGTCAATTATCTTAAAAAACAAGAAATTGAAGCGGAAAGCCAAGTGAAAGGCTGGGCGATTGCTACTTATAATGATGTTTCGCTGGGTTGGTGCAAGGTGCTACCCAATCGCATCAATAACTACTACCCTACAGAGTTGAGGATAAGGAAAGATTTTGAGGTGTGAGATGTGCAAGCGAATGTGCTTGTACCAGTTTTTATTCATCCTCTCATTCAAGCGTCCTCGCTTGAATGTCACCTTCTGATTTAAATGTCTTCACCTAGTTCAAGTGTCCTCGTTTGAATTTCTCATTTTATTGTCCATACTTGAATAGAATCATGTTTCTATCACCTTAATAGGACTCAAAGGACTGGCACTGCTATACAAGTAATCTTGTGCTTCATTGACAAAGCCCGCCTTAACAGGATTTTGGTGTATGTAATCTATTTTCCGATCAATCATTTCATTGCTTCCTAAAGCCACAGGGTAATTTTCATTCTGCCAAAACTGATGGTGTAAATTGAGTGGATTTTGTTGCCCCGCTTTTTTAAAAATAGCGCACATCCATTTTCTCCTACTCTCTTTTGGATTGCCCTCTATCATCTTAAAAAGCATTTTTTATGTGTAAGTCTTGAAATCTCTCAAAATATCAGACAATGGAACGGTACTGTCAAAGACTACTAAATGCAAATGATTGGTCATGATCACGTAAGCATAAATCTCTAGCTCCTTATGCTTTTGGCAATATTGCAATGATTGGACGATAAAATCTTTATATTCTGTTCTTGTAAACACATCTACCCACCCCACAACGGTAATGGTAATGAAGTTATATTGCTTTGAGTGTGTGGTTCTCCTCATGATTTAAAATTAAGATGCTAATGCAGGCAAGGACGCTTGCACTAGATATAATCCGTATTCAAGCGTGGACGCTTGAATGGCATTACCCCCCTCTGATATAAGGGTCCTCGCTTGAATTTTATTTCCAGCTCCATTCCCACTATTATTCAACCACTCGTCACTTTATTACGACTTTTATCGTAGCAAACTTGCAAGTACGATGACTATCGTATATAATTGTATTACGATGCTTGTCGTAGCAAAAAAAAACACCATGTCAAAACCAACAGAAGCCGAATTAGAAGTATTGCAAGTACTTTGGGAAAAAGGAGCTTGTACAGTAAAGCAAGTCCACGAAGCACTGGCGAAAAACAAAGAAGTGGGCTACACCACTACCCTCAAAATCATGCAGAATATGTATGACAAAAAGCTGCTGAGCCGTGAACCAGCCGGTAGAAGCCATATTTACACTGCTATGGTAAGCGAAGAGGCCACTCAACAAAAATTACTCGATAGGTTCTTAAAATCTGCCTTTGGCGGATCTGCTATGAAATTGGTCATGCAAGCCTTGGGTAACCACCAACCCAGCAAAGAAGAAATTGAAAGCATTAAAGCGCTATTGGAACAAAAAGAAAAAGAGAAAAAATGAACTGGTTACATTCAATTATTTCGGAAGATATCTTGTACGCACTGGGTTGGACACTGCTGCATGCATTATGGCAAGGCACTTTATTGGCCATTGTTTTGAGTGCAATAATGTTTACCCTTAATAAGCATGCTGCAAAAACTAGGTACGGGGTGGCTGTAGCAGCGCATTTCTCAATGCTCCTTATCGCAATAGCTACTTTCTGGTTCGTTTTTCCATCTCAAGGAGAGCATGCACTTGGTTTTATGGAGGAAAACAGCATCGAACTCGACCAAATAGAATGGACGCCCAATGTGACCCAAACCACAAGAGTGGAATTTTCATCATTTCAAGAAAGAATGACCTATTATTTTGAAAGCCACTTACCCTTGATTGTAACACTCTGGCTAATGGGCGTTTTGGTATTTACACTTAAGATGTTGGGTAGTTTGGCCTACATCCAAAGATTAAAAACCTACAGAGTAAAAAAAGCTGAGGCTTACTGGCAAGAAAAGGTGCTGATTCTGAGCGCTCAAATGGGCATTAAAAAAGTAGTCCGACTTATGGAGTCTGCCGTGGTACGCGTACCAATGGTTGTAGGTCATTTAAAACCTATCATCCTTTTACCTGTTGGTACCATTACCGGCTTATCGCCTCAACAGCTAGAAGCCATTTTAGCACACGAACTGGCCCACATAGCCCGACACGACTATTTGGTGAACATACTGCAATCTATCGTAGAAATTTTCTTTTTTTACCATCCGGGTGTTTGGTGGCTTTCTAAGACCATTAGGCAAGAAAGAGAAAATTGCTGTGATGATGTGGCCATAGCCTATAATCATGACAGCCTAACATTTGCAAAAGCTTTAACGAGTTTGCAAGAGCACCACTGGAAACAACCTGAGCTTTCAATGGCGCTTGGTGGCAAAAAATCCCACTTAAAAGCGCGTATCGAAAGAGTTTTACACATCAATAACAATAGCTCAACGGCCTCCCTTAAGGCTACATTTAAAGAAGGCTTTTTAACAGCCATGCTCCTAATTTTTGCCATTATCGGTTTCTCATTTACACTTCAACAAGTAAAAAAAGAAAATGAGATGAAACTTGAAAACGATGTAGAAATTGCATCACTTGAGACAGATTCTTCTTTAGTCGAAAACCAACCTATGGTTAATACTTTAGACGCTGATAAAAATACTTTAAAGAAGGACAGAAAAACTACTGAAGAGTACCCTGAAGACGAAAAAACCAAAAAATTAAGCTTTACTCTAGAAGATGACCGCTATGTGTTTGTAAGGTTAGACTCGGCCAATAACATTATTGAAATGTTTATTGAAGGGGAAAAGATTGAAGAAGGAAAATTTAAAGACTATCCTGAGGTGATCAAGGCCGTAAAGAAATATTTAAAAAAGGAAAAAATCCATAATGAACTTTTAGAAAAAGAGAAGATAGAGCGAGAGCGTATGCTAAAGGAATTGCAAGCAAAAGAGCAAGCTATGCAACAGCAGATTAGTATTAAAATGGAAGAAAAAGCCCTCTTGCGCCAAAAGATGATAGAGCAAGAAATGGCTCAACAGAAAATTATCCTAGAGCAATTAGAAATTGAAAAGAGACAAAACTTACTACGACTAGAAAGAGAAACAGAGCTTTTAGAAAAAGCAGTAAAAGAGGGCAAATTATCGAAATTGGAATTTGAAGAAAGATTGCTTGAGTTTGAAAAGCAGCAATTGCATTTTAAGGCTAAAGAGATGGAAAAAATAGCAGAACTTGAAAGGCTTCAATTAAAAAAAGAGAAATTTCCAGAATTACGAGATAAAGAAAGAATACTGAGAGAAAAAGAAAGATTAGTGAGAAAACAGGCAATGCTAGAAAATAGGATTACAAGAGAAAACGTAAGAGCACAAGCAGCTGAAGAAAGGGATAAGTACCAAAAATTTAAACAGGTTATTTTCCCTGAATTGTTGAAAGATGGATTGATAAAATCAAAAAGCTCCCAATTACATTTTAAAATTACAACTGATTCGCTTGAGGTCAATTGCAAAAAACAAAGCGATAAACTCCACAAAAAATACTTTAAAATCTTAAAGAAAGAACTTGATATTAAATTAAAGGATAGTCAAAAATTTGAAGTCAGTTCTTATGGAGATTGCAATTGAAATACAACTCCCTAATGATTTGCTTAGGGAGTTTTTTAGGCTATTTGCTTAATTGCCTGCCTAAGCTCATCAGGTTTTTGTGTACCGATCAATATCGATTTTTTGTCTTTTAGGGTAATATCGAGCCCTATATTACCTGCTATATTGTAAGCTTTTTTGCCTTCTAATGTAGTGCGCACACCCCAACCACCAAATTCTTTTATGGGATTGTACTTTCTCAACTCCAAATTTTCCATATCCTGCCAACGGATGTTTTTCCACTGATTTACGAGCGGAAAAAACTTGAAAGAAATACCCTCTCTGCTGATTTTAGTGTGCAAACAAGAAAAATAAATCAAGATGGTTACTCCAAAAGTAATAAAACAACTAACCCAAAGCCCAATATATTCTACTTGGCTGTCTATGTTACTCCCACTAATGATCAAGTAGACAATCACAGCATCGCATATTAAGAGAATGACCCAAAGCCAAAGTTGCCTAAAGTACTGTTTTTCCTCAAAAATTGATTTGGATTCCATCGGGTTTTAATGTTTATAGGTTGAAGATGATACCACTGCGTCTCAAACTTAAAGGTATGTATACCCCATTGGTCGTAAAATATTTTAGCAATTGACCATCGTATCTTATTCTATTTTATAAGGTGTTACAGAAAGTGTTTTTTTGTAAGCAGCCTATTAGCCAATAACCTTTTTTTAATTCGTCGGATTTTGGTCAATCATTCTTACATATTTTAAGAAAAATTCCTTTTTAGCGCAAGCACATTTCTTCATCGCTTTAATGTTTATAGAATATTTGGTAACTTAAATAGTAAATCGAAAATTTGGTAAAAGCTGTCAAATATCTGCTTAGATAATTGACCAAGATAAAACCAAATCAATCTACAGCATGTACCCTATTTATCTTTAAATATTTAGTCTTTGCAGATATGCGTTGTTTATTACTATTTTTTTCTCTAAGCATTTTTTCGAGTAGCTCCTACGCTCAATTTGAACTTATCGGCGATGCAGAATTTATGTCGGGCAACTGTATTAGGCTTACGCCAGATTACCAATACAGAGAGGGTATTGCCTATTACCAAGCAAAACTGGACCTTACCCGCTTTTTCGAAATCACTTTTGATGTTTTTTTTGGTGCTAAGGATGAAGGTGCCGATGGTATTACCTTTGTAATACATGACGACCCCCGTGGTTACAGCGCCTATGGCACTTGGGGCGAGTGTATGGGTTATGGTCGCTGGAGTCCATCAGCTTATTGGGCCAATTCCATTACCCCTTCTATTGCCGTTGAGTTTGATACTTATCAAAATCTACAGCAAGGTGATCCTTGGCATGACCATGTGGCCTATTTAGAAAATGGAGTGAGTTACCACAAAAGCTACTGGAGCAACGACCAAGATGATTTTAACATAGAAGATAACTTTCTACACGACTTTCGCTTTAGTTGGGACCCTGAAACCCAAACCATTCGAGTAAAGTTAGATGGCAAGACCGTTTATACCGGCCAAAGAGATTTGATTAATGATATTTTTAAAGGTAAAACCGAAGTAATATGGGGTTTTACCGCATCTACTGGGCGTAAATCCAACCTACAATATTTCTGCCTTAGAAACTTGGCCTATGAAAATACGCCAGACAATAGCCCATTTACAGAAGATCCAGCCCTCAATACATCAAAAACAGAATAATACGCATAATGAGCAGGGTAATAAATGGTTTAAAGAGTATCAATAATTTTTTTAGTAGATGCTGGTATTGATGCCAACATTAGGAAAGTATTTTTTTATCTGATTTATGTTCACTGTAATTGCCGTAGTTGTTATCGCAGCTGTTTTAGTTTGGTTTTTCTACTTTAAAAATAAGCAAACCATACACAAAGCAGTAGAAGCCGAAGGAGAAGTTATGGGCTATGAAGAAATTGCCCAGCCTAGCTTGCAATCCCTATTTTCATCAAAAAAAGAAGTAGCTACTAACAAATCTTATCCCATAATAAGATTTAGGGTACAAGGTGCAAAGATGGTTCGCTTTCGCTCACAAAAAGGGTTTAAAGCACCTTTGCCCTATAAAAAAGGAGATAAAGTTTTGATAGAATATGAGGCGGAAAATCCTTTGGTAGCTAGAATTAAAAGAAATCAATTGGTCAATTGAGATAAAGGTAACTCAATAGTAATGGCAGTTCCCTTGCTTAATTCGGAATAAACATCTATGGTTCCACCGTGTAGATGTACCACTTGCCTGCTCAAACTCAAGCCTATACCGGAGCCTTTCTCTTTAGTAGTAAAAAATGGTGTAAAAATCTTGGCTTTTGTAGCTGCCTCCATGCCTTCGCCCTCATCTACTACACGTATGGTACATGTCTGGTCTTTCGTTTTTTGTGCAATAAGGGTTATTTTAGAAGCCGTTTTTTCTTTACATGCCTCCAAAGCATTGAGCACTAAATTGATCATGACCTGCTCTAAGAGTTCCATATCTGCCTGTAACTCCAGCTCATCATCCACTTTTATATTAAAATGTGCTCCTTGATCTTTGGCTGTTTCTTCTAGCAGTTCTATCGTTCTTTTAAGTACGACCGCAACTTTAAAGCGCATATATTGCAGTTTAGGGTTTACCACAAACATGCGATAATGCTCTACAAACTTGATGAGCCCTTTACTTCTTTGATCAATAGTTTCTAAGCCTTTATTGAGCTGCAGGTATACTTTACTTTGCTTACCTTCTATTTTTTGGAGAGTTTTAGTAGATAAAGTATTTGCTAATGATGCAATAGGTGTTACAGAATTGATAATTTCATGCGCAAGGACCCTGATCAACTTTTCCCAACTACTTACTTCAATACCCACTACTTGGCTGCTCACATCTTGCATATTTAAAATGTGTATAGTGTGCTCTTTATTTTTAAAAGTGGAGTGATGTATATTTAAAGTGCATTCCTTCTCCTTTCTTTTAAAAGTAAAATGAACCTGCCCTGCTTTTTCTGCCTTTAAAATTGCCTCAAGTACATTGGATATAAACTTTTCTAATTGTTTAACCTCAGATAAAGTGGGCAAACCAAATAGTTTGGTAAAAGCTTTATTAGATAAGATGATGCCTCCTTGATCATCGTAGCAAAGTATGGCATTGGGAGCATGTTCTATGATCTGCTCAGAAAACAGTTCGGCATTCCGTGTTGCTTTGCGCAGTTCACCAATTTCTACGAGCAAATTAGTAAGTGTGCTACTGATTTTATTAAAGATTGCACCCTTGGGCAGGCTTGATGCCGAAGCAGAAACATCTTTGTGCAACAAAGCAACCAAGTACTTTTCTATTTTGCTAAGCTGCTTTTCTTGAAAGCCTACCAATTCAATAACCGTAAAAAAGATGCATAGTAAAGTTAGGATGGGCGCCACTTGCCAGTCGCTTTTTAATAAGAGGTAGTTAAAGAGCATGGTCAGTGTAAACAACAATAGAATCCTCAACACCAACCTGAACCTAAAAGTACTTATGGCAGCAAACATTTTACACGATTTTTTTTGATTGATAATGGCTGCTTTTTCTTTAAAAATAGCCAGAGCAGCCAGGTCTTAACTTACATAAAAAACCCTGTAAATATATTTAAAGCGATACAGACAATAACTCCATATTTGGTGAAAATATGTGATTATAACCAAAATAAAGCAAGCTTTTCGCTCAGTTTAATTTTACTTAAACATTTTTACCTAGTAAAAATCTATATCAGCAATAAAGCACAGCATACTTGGTTCATATTTATTAGATATGGCAACAAGTTAACACATATGACGAAGATTATCTATTATCCCCTTGCAATTATAAGCTTTATAAGTGTACTTCATTGGTGGAGCGCTCCTTACCAAGTAAACAAAAACAAAGTTAGGCAACAGCAATCAGATACCTTGCAGATTTACCTACTCAATGAGATGGTAGATGAGCTTTTCCATGATAATGAAAATTCCATCGATGAAATAATGGCCTTAGCAGATTCAGCATTGAGGCTATCAGAGGAAGTAAATTATCCTAAAGGCATTATTAGATCGGCATTAAATGTAGGAAGGGTAAAAAAACTAAAAAGGGAATATAGAAGTGGTTTGAATTACTACTTACAGGCCTTAAGAACTGCCGAAACGCTTGACGACCAAGCAACCCTTACCGAAGTTTATATAGAAACTGCCGGCTTTTATAAAGAGTGGCAGGTAGATGACAAAGCCCTTTCCTTTTATCTCAAAGCCTTGGATAAAGCCAAAAAAAATAATTTTGACGACAAAGAAGAGGCAGTTTTACGCTTTCTTGCTATGTTTTTCCAAATCAAGGGAGATTACGATACTTCAGAGAAATACTATCAAGAACTCATTACATTTTACAAGGAGAGGAACGACGAAGGAAACCGTATCTCCACGTTTGAGAAACTCACAAGTCTTTATACTCTCTCAGGCGAATTAAATTCAGCCATAGCAGTAAGCCAACAAGTTTTAGAAATCAAAAAAGAGGCGAAAGATACTGCAGCCATAGCCAACTATCTCAATAAAATCGGTATACTTCAGCAAAAGTTGAAGAATTACGATCTCGCCATCCAATACTTTAACGAGGCCATCTATTACCATAAAGCACAAGGCAAAGAGTCCGCCTCTTATGCTTATATTATGATGAGTAAAGGCGTGGTCTACCAAACAAAAAGAGAGTTTGTTCAGGCATTGTCTATTTTTGAAGAAGTGCTCGATATCTGGAAGGAAGAAGGCAATAAGGCAGAGATAGCCAACGCGTTAAATTACCTAGTTACCTTTAACATGGGCTTGGGAGAATACGGTAAGAGTAAAAACTACTGCGAAGAGGCCATAGAACTAGCCAAGAAAGCCAACGATATAAAAAACCTAGAAAAAAATTACAAAAGACTATCTGAAATTTACGAAGAAATAGGCAGCTCCAAAAGAGCATTGGAAGCCTACAAAGAGTATCTCGTCTACAAAGAAGCGTTTTACGAAAAAGAAAGAACACGCCTTGAGCAACTTACCCAAAAACAACTTGAGGCAGAAAAAGCAGAGAAAGAATTGAAACTGCAGCTGGCCGACCAGCAGATGAAAACTCTAGAGCTCTCTAATCTAAAAGTAGAAGCCGAAAAGAAAGAGCAAGAACTGGAAATGTTGACACAGCAGCAAGAGTTACAAGAAGCACAATTACAAGCAGAACAATTGGAAAAAGATCGCGTTGCACAAGCTTTGAGATTAGCGCAACAAAAGTTGGAAGCAGAGAAAAGAGAAAAGGCCATTAATGATTTAAAAAGACAACAAGAGCTGAAAGACCTAGAACTCAAACAAAAAGAGTTAGAAGAGCAAGAAAGACAAAATACCATTGCCCTGTTAGAAAATGAGAAAAAGCTCCAAGCCCAAAAAATTGCAGAAGAAGCCAAACTAAAGCAGTACGGTATTTACATAATCGGGCTTTGTGGTTTTGTTTTGGTGGTCATTACCTTTTCTTTCATCATGAAGCAAAAGGCCAACAAAAAGTTGAAAGCGCAACAGTTTGAAATCATGGAAAAGAACGAAGAGCTGCAAACACAAGAAGAAGAACTTCGCCAAAATATGGAAGAGCTGCAAGCTACCCAAGAAGACCTACAGCGAAACAAGTCTGAACTGGAGTCTGCTTATGTGGAATTAGAAACCAAGAACATACACTTAACAGATAGTATTAAGTACGCCAAAAGGATACAAAATGCCATATTGCCACCAGAACGCGATTTAAAAACAGCGTTTCCAGAGCATTTTGTGATATTCATACCTAAAGATATGGTTTCTGGCGATTTCTATTGGTTTTCTCAGCAAGGGAACAAATCGATTATTGCCACTGTAGACTGTACAGGCCATGGCGTACCTGGCGCATTTATGTCAATGATCGGCAATGCCCATCTTAACCAAATTGTAAATGAGAGAGGCATACACGACCCTAAAGATATTTTAGAGAACATGCACCATCAGGTATTAGACGCGCTCAACCAAAAAGATTCGAGGAATGTGGACGGAATGGATTTGGCAATTGCCTGTATTGAGCAATGGGAAGATGGTATGGTAAGTCTTAAATACAGTGGTGCCAAGTGTCCTCTGTTCCATTATAGAGATGGGGAAGTAAAAAGACTTGACCCAGATAGAAAATCTATCGGCGGTTGGTATGATGGCGTAAATACAACTTTTACCGATCAGGTAATCCAGCTTAAAAAAGGCGATGTTGTTTATCTAACTACCGATGGCTTTATTGACTCAGCTAATGAGAAAAGAAGAAGATTTGGCAGTAAAAGAATGAGAGAACTCATAAGCAAACATGGCAACAAGCCTGCTTACGAACAAAAGCTTATCTTCGAGAATACTTTGAGCGAGCATCAAAAAAATGCCGACCAAAGAGATGACATCACTTTAATAGGAATTAAAATTTAAACATAAATCAAGGCTGTTTTTTTAATACCTTACCGGGGTTTTCATCATTGAAAACCCCTTTTTCTTTGACTGCTTTTCCATTTATCCAAATTTGATTAAAGCCTTCCGCTTCTTGAAAAGGATTTTCAAAAGTTGCTTTGGTGGTTACCTCTTCTGGATCGAATAAGAGCAAATCGGCTTTGTAGCCGCTTTTTAACAATCCCCTATCTTGTAAGCCGAGTGTTTGTGCTGGCAGATAAGTCATTTTTCTAATGGCTTCTTGTAAAGTAAAAAGTGAGTCTGAAACCACAAATTGAGAAATCATTTTTGAAAAACTACCGTAACCTCTTGGGTGGTTCATGGTAGGACTACCGTCGGAGCAAAGCATAGTTAAAGAATCTTTTAACAAATAATTTTGTAGGGTTTCATCCATAACAAAATAAGCAGCTGAGGCACCAGTGGGCCCTATATCATCTACCAGTACTTCTTCAAAACTTTTGCCTTTTTCTTTGGCAACTTGTGCCAGCGTTTTTCCTGTGTAAGGGGCCGTTCCAAATAGTGTGGCATCGGGGCCGTTTCTTTTATTCACCTTTTCTCTGATAAAATCCAATGATTCTTCCCGCCTAGTAGCTTTAACCTGCTCGTAATTATTGGGAGCCTTTGCCCATTTGGGAAAAACAATGCCGATTCCTGTAAAACTCGCTGTATATGGATAAATGTCAGCGGTTGCTCGAATACCTTTTTGCCTAGCAACCTCAAAGAGCTTTTGTATCTCATTGGCCCTTTCTTCTCCCTTGCCGTAAACCACTTTTAAATGCGACGCATGTACAGGGCAATATTGGCCTAAAGAAAGTAATTCATTAAGAGAAGCTTCCATCGCATCATTATCTTCATTGCGCATGTGGCTCATCATTATGCCGCCATTTTGCCCTGTGATCTCGGCCAAATAAGCCAATTCGCCCTGCTTGGCGTACATACCGGGCGTGTATTCTAAGCCTGTAGTAATACCAAAACTGCCCGCTGCAAGTTGTGCCTCTAAAATCTCTCCCATTTTATTGATACCTGCACTATCTGGTGTTGACTCATAGCCTACTCCGGAAAGTAAGCGTAATGTGCTATGACCTGTAAACATAATTACATTGGGCCTTATGCCCTTGGCCTCAACCTCTGCTATCCATGCTTTCAACTCGGGTACCTCAGGGCTAAAGCCATCTTGGCCCAAGCAAATAGTGGTTACCCCCATGCTCACAAAGTTTGAGAAACCTGGCGTTGCAAGGGGGTTACCATGGGCATGTGTATCTATAAAACCGGGAGAAAGTACCTTACCACTGGCTTCTAAGATATTTGCTATTTGTATCCTCGTAGTATCTACCCTACCGATAAAGGCTATGCTGTCAGCAACTATTAAAACATCTCCTTTGAATGGGGCTACACCGCTGCCATCTATAATAGAGGCGTTTTGTATTAGGTAATCGAATTGTGTTTGCTTTGCAACAAGCTGCTCAAATGCTACATTTTTTTCTGACGTACTGCAACTAAAAAACAAAAAACAGCAAAAAATAAAGCTTACTAAAAAGCCAAAAGTCTTCTTCATGAAATTAAAGGTATATTATAGAAAAGGTTCGTTGTTGTCTATGTTGAAGGAAATTACAAGATGATCAATAAACTCTAATTTTAAAAAATCCTAAATAAAAAAGGCTGCCCTAAGTGGGCAACCTTCTCGTTAGGATGCTCTCTGCATACAGATTAGTCATTCAAGGTATCAACACTTTCTAGCTTTTGCATTACCTTCTCAACTTGTTTTTTCTGTTCTTCTATTTCTGCCTTTTTAGCTTCTTGCTCTTGCAAATTTACGGGTATATCCCTTTCCGCCTCTCTAACTTTAGACTCAACCTTGTATTTCTTTTTGCTGAGCTTTTTGTGTTCTTTGTCCAGTTCTTTTTTAACGTCAGGGTCAAGATTTGGTATTGCTTTGGGTGCAGGTGCGCGGTCAATCTCATTCCCTTCTGAATCTAAAACAGGCACTGTCTTGCCATAATTAGGGTTATAAGCTTGCTTATTGGCATCTAGTTCTGCCTCAAGAGCCGTTATATCGCTCTCAGCCATGGCAATGGTCTTGTGCATTTTCTCATTCTCTTTTTCTAACTTTTTCAAATCTTTTTCTAAGTCGCTCAACTTCTTTTGCTCTTCTTCCAACTCATCCTCAACGGCACTTCTAAAAGCATCGAGTGCAAATTCCTCCATCATGTTGGTAATTACCAAACTAGCATCTTTATTATTGGAAGAATTCACGAACACACTGTCTAGCTCAAAAAAAGCTTCTACACGAGCACCTTCGTCTAGTTCAGTAATCAATGCATAAATATTTACAGGATTGTGGTGCAATCGCTCAATTAAAGCACCTGTTATAAAGACCTCTCCTTTCTTATCTTCTACTTTCTCCTTACTATCATTATAGTTCTTAAGCATTTTTTCCCAAGCGCTTTCTACGTTCTTTTTTCTAGCTTGAGTAATGTTTACAGCATAGCCACTTTTCTCGCCAACGCTTATGGTTTCAGTAATTTCAATTATATTAGGTGTATATGCGGGTTGGGCCAAAAGAGGATAACCAAAAAATACTAAGAAGACGAGTAGTAGGTAGACAATTTTCATCATTTATAAAATTTCAGTTAAAAGTATAAGCCGATTTGACTTGATTTAATTACAAAACTAATATACAAATTTTTGAGGAGCCAAATAGTATTTATCGCTGTATTGGGCTTTATCCTCGTTAATTTAAGCCCCCTACTCGCTATTTTAAAGTGTATGTATGCGCTCCATTAATTTGGTTTTGTATGTATTGCTCACTGGTATGATCTTATCTCTGATCTGCAGGTTGCCCTGATCAATATTCTCGATTTTATCTAATTTGATGATATAAGAGCGATGTACCCGCATAAATTCTGTTGTAGGTAATTCCTTCTCAACGGTTCTTAAGGTCGTATAGACCAAATACATCTTTTCATTGGTATAAATTTTTACATAATCGCCATAAGCCTCTACCCACAACACCGAGTCGTATTCTATTTTCACTAAAAGCGAATCTACTTTTACAAAAAGGTATCGGTCCATGCCCGTATTTTGATCGTGCAGAACACCTATCCCTTTCATGCTATTTTCCTTCGCTTTGTTAGAAGCTTTAAGAAAGCGTGCATAATTTTCTATTGGCTTGAGCAGGTAATCTGTTACATCGTAATCAAATGCATCTAAAGCATATTTGCTGTTGCTGGTCGTTAAAATTACTTGTGGTTTTTTTACCAAGGTAGAAAGCAATTCTAAACCGGTCATTTCAGGCATTTCTACATCTAGGTAGATTAAATCTATGGTTTCTTTTCTTAAGAAGTTCGCTGCCTCGATAGCAGAGGTAAACTGAGCGCTCAAGGTCAAAAAATCGGTTTTTTGGATCAATGATTTTAAAATAGCGATGGACATGGGATCGTCATCCACTATGATGCAGTCCAATTTATTTTTCATTTTATAGAGATTTAAATTCTGCTTTTAATTTAATAACCGCCGCATTTACCTGCTTTTCTAGGTCTGATATCTGTAGCTTTAAATTTACTGGAACATTTCCACTACTTAAAGTTTCTTCTAATTTTTCCATCTTTTCAAAAGCCCCCTGCATACCTACGTATTTCATATTGATTTTAGATTTATGTAGCATCTTTTGCAGGGCAAATGGGTCTTTGCCATCTTGGTGCTGTTTTATTTTTGCAAAGTCACTAGGAACGGTATCCAAGAACTTTTTGATAAGCTCCTTTATCAGCAAAGCATTGCCGTCAGATATTTTGTAAAGATAATCAAGGTTTATTCCTGATTGGTCTGTAGGTACATCAAACCGAATAAGCTCGATCAAAGCATCGGGCTGTATTGGCTTAACAATTACTTTTTTTACACCTGCGCTCAGCACTTCTTCTTTTATTGTTGGAGACATACTGCCTGTAAGCATAAACACGGGCTTTTTTTGGTGCAGTTCTTTTTTCTTCAATGCTTTTAGAGTTTCTAAACCATCCATATTGGGCATGTAATAGTCTAAGATAAGTAGATCATAGCTATTGCTCATTAATTTTTCTATGGCTTGCTTACCCGTAGAAACGGCCTCTGCTTCTATGTTGTATTTCTTACAGTAGGTTACCAATACTTGACAGTTGATCTCATCGTCATCGGCTATGAGCATCTTTTGTATGTGGCTCTCCAAAGGTAATTCCTCCGAGGGCTTATCAATTTGTTTTTCGGGTAAAAGGTACGGTAAAGTCACTCTAAAAGTGACTCCTGAGCCGCTCTCAGGCCTTATGTAGGTAATGTTTCCACCAGATAAGTCACACAATTGTTTCACTATACTCAGTCCTAGGCCACTCCCTACATGGCCATTATTAGATAGTTGCACGTAAGGCTTAAATAAATCCTGCTCCTTTTCTTTTGCAATGCCAGGCCCGGTATCTATAACTGTCAATTCAATAAATTCTTGGTCTTTATCTGTAAGAGCCGCCTCGAGTAGTACATAACCGCGATCAGTGAATTTTACGGCATTTCCGATAAGGTTGAATAAAATTTGTTTGAGCTTGGTCGCATCTAACTGTGCTGTTAATGGGAAATCTTCTGCATAAGTCACTTTTATCTCTATGCGTTTTTCTTCGGCTTTATACCTAAAAGACGCGATTACTTCTTCAATTAAATCCTTAAGGGCCGTTGGTTCTGCTTGCCAGGTCATTTTACCTGTCTCTATGCGAGAGAAGTCTATTACATTGTTAACGATGGAAAGTAAGTGCCTAGAGGTGGCCTGTAAAGCATTTAAGTATTTGGCTTGTTGGTGTGCTTTCTGTTTTTCGCTTAGAAGCGTGCTCAAACCTGATATACTGTGTAGCGGTGTACGCAGTTCATGACTTAGCCGGGCATAAAACTGTGTTTTGAACTCTTGCTGCCGCTTCAGTTCTTCATTTTTAAATTTGAGTAAATCGCGCTCGGCGTTTAATGCCCTTTGCTTCATTTCAAAAAACTCGCCGCTGATTGCCTTCTCGTTTCTGTCTTGTTGCAATTGCATGATCCGTAAATACATTTCTGTTTGATCATGAACCATCCAAAGGTTTGCTTCTTGCCTTTGCCAAAGCACTTTCTGCAAGGTAAAGTCGCAGTAGGCTTCCTTACTTTGCTCCAATTGTACGTTCATGCAAGGGAAACTGTAGCTATCATGTAGCATCATTAAGGACAAAAGCTCGCGGTTGCTCTCTAAAAAGCTAAAATTCTCAAAGAGATTGCCTTTTAGGAGGTTGGGGGAAATCAACTGCCCTTCTGATTCAAGGCAGTGACCATCTTGATCAAATACAATGAAATGGGCACTCGCTTTTAAAAAGTTTGCCTTAACGTCATTTAACATGAGCAGCTTAATATTTTTAAATGTATCTCGATCGATTTATCTGATTTTCCGAGGTGTTTTCAAAAAAATGATGTAAAAAGCCACACTCATTTCAAAACTACAGGAGTTACGCAAAACCTCAAAAATTCCTTTTCAGTGAACCGCAAACCACACTCGATGAAACACAAAACATTTTTAAAATTCATCTATTTTACACAAAGTGTTTTGCTACTTTAAAAAACAAATCTTCTACCTGATCAGCTGTTTTGGCACTGGTCGTAAAATGTACCTTAGTAGATACCTTGGCAATTATCTCATCAATTTCGTTATTTCTCAGCAAGTCTGACTTATTGCCTACCAACCAAACAGGTATGGCAGGCAGCTCTAAAGATATTTGTTTTAATTCTTTGGTAATGCTCTCGTACGTGGCCGGCCTTGTAAGATCAAAAACGTAAACCACGGCATGGGCGCCCAATTTATAAGTTGGAGGCACTTTAGTTTGTGAGTCCTCACCGGCAATATCCCAAATAAGCAAGTTCACACTTTTCTCCTGCACTTGCACCTCTTTTTTATCGATCTTTACACCAATGGTGGTTAAATACTGCTCAGAAAACTTTTGATACACATATTGCCTGATCAGCGAGGTTTTTCCGACTCCGTATTTCCCTAAAAGAATGACTTTTTTGCTGAGCATATCTGTTTAAAGTTCTTTAAAATAATTCTCTATTTGTCTGGTAAATTTTTCTTGAGATTGAGAAGTGGCACCCTCCCCCCTGTTAATCGAAGTTATTTTCTGTGCAAAGTCCCAAAGATTATCATCCAAATCTGATAAAAACTGCTTGTTGGCCACACCACTGATCACCACTGAAATGTAAAAAGTCCGCAAATTTTTTAGAACAATACTCGCCGTTCCGTACTCTATTAGTTCCAATTCTTCTTGTTCCTTGGCAAAGGTATCCTTTGCAAAGCTTTTTATAGCAGTAAGCATGCCTGCAATCATATCTTGATCGAAGGTATCGTTTTTGGCATAACTGCCCAATAAAATGCCCGAATGTTGCTCTATTATAAAAACCTGTTCAATTACTGGCTTATTAGAATTTGCCACCAAAGCACTTCCTGTTTTTTTGCCTGTAAATAGCGATTTGATGTATTGCCACCACAGCTCAGGGGAGAAAGTTCTATCTAATTGAGCATCTATTCTTTCTGAAAGCAGTGCTAATTCTTTGGTCACATACCTTTTTACCAACTTGCCTGTGATAGGATACAAAGCATCGATCATTTCGTCTTGTGCCTCGTGCATGCTGTTTTTAATGGCGTTGGCAATAAATGGAGCGAACAAATCTGGGAATTTTTGTTGTAATTGCCTTGTATGCTCAGAAAGTATAGGATCTACATGCGCTTTTAGCTTATGCTGATCACTCAACTCAAGCCAAAGTTTTTCTAACTCACTGCTTAAGCCATCTATTTGTGCGCGGTCTTTTTCTAAGATAAGTGCTTGTAATTGCTCAAAAGCTTCTTGACTTCCCATATGATAGTTACGCAAAAATTTTAAACTAACAGCAGATGGTATTTCTGCCGTAAATATCCAATACTTAGCCTAAGCTAATATAATAATTTTACTTAACTACCTGAATTGCTACGTTATGGGTAAGCAAGCACCTAAAACTGGTTTTTGGCTGTCGGGGTAAGATGAGGTGGCTTTTTAATAAAGAATCTAACTGATGTTGGATATTTATATCATACACCTTTATAACACTAAAAATGCGGCATCTATTTAGAAGCCTTATTTTCTTTTTTTTTCATGAGATTTTCTATGGCCTCGAGCATTTCGTTTTCAAGTTCGAAACGCTCTTGCTCGTTTTTGATCATTTTTTTCTTGATCTTTTTTACTTGCCCTTCAGGATTGTACATGTAGCCCAATCTTTTAATGAAATCTAGTAAGACCAAACCTTCTCTAATTTTGGCTTGCGTGCCCTTCATGCGGAAAGATCTAGCCAGTTGGTTTACTTTAAACACCCTCAAAAACCTAAAAGACCTAAAGAAAGAAATTACTGGCAATACCAAAATCAAAATATCCATCCAATTTTTAACACAGTAATTCTTTTTATCATCAGTAATAGAAATCAATACCATAAACTCTAAGGCAAAGCCAGCCCAAACCATGGCATGGAAAGATTGTAGCCAAAAAGGCAGATCAGCGGTAGGGAACATTTGCTTTGCTTGATCTATAAATTTTACCTCTATCAAAAGAGCGGGGATCATAAGAAGGCCTAGCACTAAAACAGGTACTAAGAACTTTTTTCTCATAAACTTTTCTAAAGCGGGGTTTACCTTGCTCCAATGTAAGCGGGGCAGCCAAATTAATTCGGGGTTTACTAAAGACCCGATTGCCAGCCTAGACGGCGGAAAAAGCAAGGTCATGCCGTGCAAAAGCTTTAAATAGGGAGAAATGCCTCTCTTTCTCGCCAACCAAAGTTTGTATAAATATTCTATTAAGAAGATGGGCCAAATGCCCAAGGCAAGCCAGAATAACTGTACCGCAACTCTATTTTCTGGTTTAAAAGTCGCCTCTTCACTGCCATACATAATTAGCAGGCCACTTAAACCCAAGGTAAAAAGCGAAAGGTAAAACATAAAAACCGCTGTTCTGTGCTCAAAGCGCAGTAATTTATCGTTAGCAGTGACTACCTCTATATTGCTTTTTAATGGCTCGTTGGCCATTTGGGTGTCATTGGTAATTTCATCTATTAAGGCAGCATATTCTTCTAATCTTGCTTTAGATGCTTCCATATTGGTTTCTATCTTCCCCACTATATGATTGATTCTAGATATTAAAAGCGCATTGTCTATATCTGTTATCTTTTGGATCAATTGTTCTTTTTCCTTGGCCTCTGTCATAGTTTTAAATGATTGCACAAGGAAATACACGCTCTCAGCAAATTAATATTATACCCAGGTTTTTTGCACTTATTGTTAAAACAAATCTAGCTGTATGCATACTAAGGTTTTATAAAATGTACCTTAATAACAATACGCTTAGCGAACAAACGCAAGAAAAAACCCACGCATTAAGCAATTCTCAAGCCATTAGCTACCGGCCTTTCTGTTTGTAAAATAGTGACCGCGCCTGCTTGCCCAACAGCGCCCAACAACAAAAACTCGCTTTGTATATTGGCAATTTGTTTTGGAGGAAAATTAATGACTCCCACAATCTGTTTGCCTATTAAATCTGCACAACTGTATTGTGCCGTTAATTGTGCCGATGTTTTTTTTACACCAAATTCTCCAAAGTCTACTTCAACTTTATAGGCTGGCTTTCGAGCCTCTTCAAAAACCTCGGCTTTAACGATGGTGCCGATCCTCATTTCAACCCTTTCAAACTCACTCCAACTTAATGGCCTTTCCTTTGCTTTCATACAGATAATATTTTTTAGACGCCTCCCCTATAAGTAGCCGTTCTTTCAAATATATATTCAAAAATACTGTGGTCTATTGTAGTAAAGCGCTTTCCTTTTCTACTCATCACTGTCTCTGCTAAGGCTTGCATTTTTTCTAGCTTAAAAGTGTCCATTTGTTCAATGCCGCCCCAAGTAAAAGAAGGCACAAACTTTTTAGGAAAACCACTACCAAAAATAATGGCAGCCACACCGACCACAGTACCTGTGTTAAACATGGTATTGATGCCGCACTTAGAATGATCGCCCATTAAAAGTCCGCAAAACTGTTGCCCTGATGGGGCTAGTTTTTCCTCTTTATAATCCCATATCTTAATTTCAGAATAGTTGTTTTTAAGGTTTGAACTGTTAGTATCGGCTCCCAAATTGCACCACTCACCAATTACTGCATTGCCAAGGTAGCCGTCGTGCCCTTTGTTAGAGTAGCCAAAAACTACCGTATTGTTTACCTCGCCACCAATTTTGGAATAAGGCCCAAAGGTATTATCGCCCCTTATTTTTGCACCCATGTTTATTTCCGCACCTTCGCAAAGTGCCAAAGCACCACGCAATATGGCGCCTTCGTGTATTTTGGTATTTTTACCAATATAAACCGGTCCGTTTTCGGCATTGATAATAGCGGCCTTTATACTCGCCCCAGGCTCAATAAACAAATTTTCAGGCGCATAAACCTTCGTATAAGGATCCTTAATTTCTGCGCTTTTCCTGCCTTGCGTGAGCCGCTCAAAATCTGCTATAATTTCTTGGTGATTGTTCTGGAAAATATCCCAAGGATGCTTAAGCAACAAAGCCTTTTCTACGCTTTTAAAATGATGGGATATTTCTGTGCAATGCGCCAACAAATCTTGTGGTGAGGCAAAGTTTTGAGAAGAACGGTATGCTAGTACGTTCTCTCCGTAAGCCAAGCCTTCCCCTTCTTTTAAGGAAGCCAACAACACCAATATTTCTTGATTTGGGCAAAGCGCTCCATTAATGTAAACCTGCCCTTCTGTGTATTTAACCGGAAATTTTTGGGCTAAATACGATTCTGTCAAAAAAGAAAATCCTACTTGAAAGTGATCACTTCCTGAAATGCCTGCTTTAAGGGCATGCACCCATTTTTCATAGATTTTTAAAATGCCTATTCTAGTGCCTGCAGCGGGTCTTATCCATGTAAAAGGCAATAAGCTTTGCTTGATGGATGGGTCATCGAAAAAAATGATATTCATTTAACTAGGTACCGTTTAAATTTGCCGATGCGCTAAAAGTATGCTGAGCCAAAAGCATAGCTTTATCCAATGTTAAGAGAAACGATCTACAGCTTTTTACTGCTGCTACCAATTGGTAAAAGCAACATACTTTTTAGGGCAAGCCTAAAATTTTAATCTATATGAATATTTTGCAGAAGTTTGCTAGAAAAATCAACAGGCCAAAAAAATAAAGACAATATGAAAAAATTTATACAGCAGGCCTTTTGTCTATTAACTTTGTAAATCTAGAAAACATATGGCATAAAATGTTTTATGCCCATATTTTTTTGATCCACAACAAAAAAACCACTTTATTAATGAAGTTAGAAGCTCCAAAGGCCAAGAAAAAGCCGCAGTTACTAGAGGAACACCATCATGTTAGAACAGACAATTACTACTGGTTAAATGATAGAGAGGACCAAGAAGTGCTCGATTATATAGATGCCGAAAATGAATATACCGAAGCTGTGATGGCGCATACTACCGAGCTTCAGCATAAGCTTTTTGAAGAAATTAAAGGTAGGATCAAAGAGAAAGACGAATCCGTACCCTACTTTTTGAATGGACATTACTATTATTACCGATTCGAAGAAGGGCTTGAATATCCCATACACTGCCGTAAAAAAGGCGGTTTAGAAGCTGAAGAAGAAGTGATACTGGATGTAAACGAACTAGCTAAAGACAAACCTTATTGCTCGGTTAGAGGGCTTAAAATTAGCTTTAATACAGAGCTGCTTTCCTTTTCTACTGACTATGTTGGCCGCCGCATCTATACTTTGCGGGTTAAAAACTTGGCAACAGGGCAAATCTTAGACGATACCATTGCCGATGTTACTGGCAATGTAGTTTGGGCCAATGACAATAAGACTATTTTCTACACCAAACAAGATCCTACAACACTGAGGCCCAATAGGGTTTACAAGCATATTTTGGGTACCGATCCCTCAAAAGATGCGCTTGTGTTTACAGAAGAAGACGAGACTTTTTCTATCGGCCTATCAAAAACGAAGTCTAAGGCATATTTACTTATAGAAAGCCACGCTTCTGAATCTACCGAAATCAGGTTCATTAAGGCCGATGAACCTGAAAGCGATTTTCAGGTTTTTCATCCGCGTGAAAAAAAACTAGAATACCATTTTGATCACTACGAAAATGAATTTTACATCCTCACCAATTACAATGCACAAAACTTTAGGTTAATGTCTTGCTCTATAGAGCAAACATACAAGGAGCATTGGAAAGAGATCATTCCGCATAGAGAAAATGTTCTTTTAGAGGATATTGAAATTTTTAAGCATTTTTTGGTCTTAGAAGAAAGGAGTGCAGGGCTCACCAACATCCGCGTAATTAAATGGGAAAATTCAGAAGAGCATTATCTAGATTTCGGAGAACCCGCCTACACAGCAGGTACAGGCTTTAACCCTGATTTTGACACGGAGTGGCTGCGTTATTCTTACAATTCCCTCACCACGCCTTCTTCCATTATAGACTACAACATGGTAACCAAAGAAAAGGTAGTGAAAAAAGAGCAAGAGGTTTTGGGTACTTTCAACAAAGAAAACTACATAGCCGAACGAGTCTTTGTGAAATCGCATGATGGTACAGAAGTACCGCTTTCCATAGTTTACAGAAAAGATATACAAGAAAAGGCTTCTTTTAAGCAAGGAGCAGGACTTTCAGCACCTTTATACCTAACAGGTTACGGATCTTATGGCTTTTCTTATGACCCCTACTTTAGCTCTGTGCGCCTGAGTTTACTAGATCGAGGTTTTATTTTCGCCATTGCCCACATAAGAGGTGGACAAGAAATGGGCAGACAATGGTACGATAACGGCAAACTTCTTCATAAAAAAAACACTTTTGAGGATTTTATAGCTTGTGCTGGCTGGCTTATAGAACAAAACTACACCTCACCGTCTCAATTGGTAATTAACGGAGGTAGCGCCGGAGGCCTTTTGGTGGGTGCCGTTATGAACATGCGCCCAGAAATGTTTCACATCGCCATTGCAGATGTTCCCTTTGTAGATGTAGTCACCACCATGTTAGACGATTCTATACCGCTCACTACTGGAGAATATGACGAATGGGGCAACCCAAACGAGAAAGAATTTTACGAGTACATCTTAAGCTACTCACCATATGATAATGTGGAAATAAAAGCCTATCCGCACACCTTGGTTACCTCAGGGCTGCACGACTCTCAAGTACAGTACTGGGAACCGACCAAATGGGTGGCCAAACTAAGAGAGCTCAAAACAGACGACAATCGGCTATTGCTTAAAACCAATACCAAGGCTGGGCACAGTGGGGCATCTGGCAGGTTTGAGTCTCTAAAAGACATTGCTTTTGAGTATGCATTTATTTTTGATTTACTCAAAATTACCTTCTAAATGGCTATTTTACATTTGTCTGCAAAAAAGACCTAGGTTTTAAATGTTGGTAATTCAATATTTTTCACAAGATAAAGTTGAATAAATAAAAAAATATCTTGATTATGAAAACATGTTTTGACGCTAAACACCTTAACATTAAGTATGAAGAAATCAATGATGTATTGATTTCTGAATGGAAGACACCTTCTGACATTACAGACTCAGAATACCGCGAAATATTCAAATCTTATGTGGAAGTGCTTAAAGAGCATAAACCTAAAAATGTAATTGTAAATGCTCTGAAAGCTCAATATGCCATACCTGTAAAAACACAAGACTGGGTAAACCAACAGGCTTATCCCTTGTATGCACAATTTAAAACAGAGAGAATGGCCATTATCATGAGTACAGATTTTATTGCTCAGCTCTCTTTTGAACAGGTAGTTGATGATGCTGAAAGTAACGACGACATCAAGACCATGTTCTTCGATAATGAAGAAAGTGCACTAGAATGGATGCGTGGAAATAGCATAGACAAAAGAGTGGCATAAACGAAAGGCAAGGCTTAAAAAAAAGAGACGCATTGATCAATGCGTCTCTTTTTTTCGTAAACTTAAAAATATTTGTCTACGTCATCGGCCGTGATTTCATTAGAACTCATAATAACCAAACGCTCTGTTACATTTCTCAACTCTCTAATATTTCCCGACCAATCTTCTTCTTGCAGTTTGGCTATGGCCCCATCTGTTACTTTTTTGGGAGATTCTCCGTACTCATTGGCTATGTCTTTTAAAAATCTATCCACCAACAGTGGAATGTCATCTTTTCGGTCATTTAAAGGCGGCACTTTTATCACAATTACACTGAGTCTATGATACAAGTCTTCTCTAAACTTTTTCTTCTCTATCTCTTCTTTTAGGTTTTTATTGGTAGCCGCCAATACCCTCACGTTTACTTTAATTTCTTTGTCGCCACCTACTCTGGTGATTTTATTTTCTTGAAGGGCACGTAGCACTTTTGCTTGTGCAGATAGACTCATATCGCCAATTTCATCGAGAAAAAGGGTACCTCCGTTGGCCTGTTCAAACTTGCCGATCCTCTGTTTTACGGCAGAGGTAAAAGCTCCCTTCTCATGGCCGAACAGCTCACTTTCAATCAACTCGGCTGGTATTGCGGCACAGTTTACTTCTACCAAAGGCGCAGAGGAGCGTTGGCTCTTTGCATGCAGCCATTTGGCAACCAGTTCTTTACCTGAACCATTTGGCCCGGTAATCAAAACCCTGGCTTCTGTGGGCGCTACTTTTTCTATGGTCTCTTTCACCATAGAAATGGCCTCAGAATTTCCCACAATATCAAAAGTACGTGAGATTTTCTTTTTCAATACCTTGGTCTCAGCAACCAAATTAGATTTATCCAAGGCATTTCTTACGGTGAGTAGTAGCCTGTTTAAATCTGGCGGCTTTTGAATAAAATCATAGGCGCCTTTTTTGGTGGCCTCTACGGCAGTTTCTATGGTCCCGTGCGCAGATATCATGATAAACTGCATATCCTTGCCCAACTCCATCGCCTTCTCAAGCAGTTCTATGCCGTCCATTTTCGGCATTTTTATATCGCAAAGCGCTACATCATAATTATTGGATTTTATCATTTCCAAAGCCTCTTCACCGTCCTTGGCTTCGTCTATTTTGTATTTTTCAAATTCGAGGATTTCTCGAAGGGTATATCTGATACTTTTTTCGTCGTCTACAATCAGAATTTTAGCCATAAGAAATTAAAATGTACTCTTAAAAAATCAGGATTTAACTCAAAAAAATCGTTGCTCATTTTGTTTAGTAGGTTGCCGCTTTTGCTGTCCTGCTCGGCTAAAGTTAGTTATTAAGCATTTACTTTAAAACGTAAGGTTATGCCTTTACTTTTATTTTTTTTAAAAACAATCCAAGTGCAAATCTATAAGCTGGGTTCTGTCACTATCTTAAAGATGGTTGCTTATCATTTATCTAGCACTTTTGTCGCCAAAAGCGTCTATCGACCTACCCACTTTGCTCTCTTTTAGACATCGGGCGGGCCGCCCTACTCCTAGCAACAGCAAGCTGGAACTAGGCAAACAAAGCTTATTTGGTCTTTCAACCCACAAGGTTTACCCTGCCTTCGCCATCGCTGACAAAGCGGTAGGCTCTTACCCTACCTTTTCACCCTTACTCTATTGAGCGGTTTATTTTCTGTGGCACTTTCTGTAGCCATATGGCCCCTTCTCGTTAAGAAGTGTGGCGCCCTGTGTTGCCCAGACTTTCCTCTTCTAAGAAGCGATAAGCCAATTTGCACTTGGTTTGAAAAACTTGATTTACAAATTTATGCATTTTTTTTAACAGCAAAGCTCTTTAATTGTTCATAATCGAGATATTTGCACACCCAAAATAAAAAGATAGTTTTTAATATCTTGAACCGGATCTATAGATCAGGATTGAGTGGCCTTGTTGAGCTTACATTATCTTTTCAAAAAAATTTAGAATACAGAACCTTTAAATACTTTCGCAGATTTACTTATATATTTGCTTTTCTCAAGCTACAGGTTAACACAACAGTCTATGAAACTCGCGCAACTATTTTTTACAATTTTATTTTTTTGCCTAAATGCGCACGCGCAAAATGGTTTTATCAGCTTTGAAAAAACAAGGGTTAATGTAGGCAACATTAGCGAAGAGCAGTTTCCTGTAACATACACTTATGATTTTTTAGTTGCCGGTAGTGGCGCTATTCGCATTACCTCTGTAGATACAGACTGTGCTTGTAGCCTTTCAGATTATACAAAAACAGATATTTCTGCTGGAGAGAAAGGTGAAATTAAGGTCACCTTTAATCCGTACAGACCGGGTCCCTTTTACAAGACATTTACTGTGCATGCACAAAATGCCATACCACAAAAAACCGAACTTATTCTAGAGGGATTTATAGAACCTTTTACTTTCAATCCCAATATAGAATTTCCTGCAATAACCAAGGATAGTTTGGCATTTAAGTATAAGTACATTTTGTTGGGCAACATTACCAACAGCAATATTGTAAGAAAAGAGGTTGCCCTCTACAACTACAGCTCTGATACTATAACCATGCTAGATAGCTTACAATCGCCGCCTTTTATGGATGTTGCTTTTGATAATGGTTTGGCCATACCACCAAAAGAAATCTATAGTTTTTCATTGTTTTACGATCCTGCCACAAAAAACGACTTTGGAGAAATTACCGATAGTCTTACGCTTTTTATAGAACCAAGTAAAAATAACATAGTGCCTTTTCCACTATATGTAAAGTCCTCCATTAGACAGTATTTCCCTGAAAATTTTGCTGAAGATAACCCAAGTAATTACCCGCGCTTGGTCGCTTCAGATACGCTGGTCAATTTAGGTCGAATTGATCTAGAAAAAGATGAAATTGTAGAGTTTGTTTTGTCTAATTCAGGTGGTTCTCCTCTAGATATTCAAAAAATTGTTTGTAATTACGGTGCTGAAATTTTCACCATAGATAAAAGAACCATAGCGCCGTATGATTTTGCCAAACTAAAAATTGCGGTAAAGGACATCAATAAAAGAGGCACACAAGACAGAAGGGTTTTGATTTATTGCAACGACCCCAATAATACCGTAACTACTTTAAGAATTAAACTGTACAGTAGATAAAAAAAAGCAGTGCTAATTTTAACACTGCCCTTTGTCTAAAACCTAAATGCTTAATTTATATCAATAAACCTCGCAATTTGGGTTGGCACTTATAAACTTCTCTATGTTGTCTTCGGTAACTTTGGTATCATCGCAATAAACAATGGCCAAAGAACCGATGCCACTCAAGGGTTCTAAACTGGCAACTTGCGTATGCTGAAAAACCACTTCCCTCAAATTTTTTAAGTTTTTAAGGGGCGCCAAAGAGTTAACCATGGTCCTCAAAAAGGAAAGTTCTACTAGGCTCGATAGACCTTGAAGAGGCTCAAGATTGGTTACCTTGGTATTGTTACAATATAAAATCTCCATCTTTTTTAAATACCTCAAGGGAGACAAATCTGAAACTTCAGTATTTGAGCAATCTAAAATTTCTAAGTTCAATAGACTTTTTAGTGGGCTAAGGTCGGCAACCTTGGTGCGGTACAACTCTAATTTCTTTAGGCTTTTTATTCCTGCAATCGGAGAGAGATCAATTACCTTGGTTTGCCCAATATTCAAGCTTTTTAGGTGTTCCAAATCTTTTAAGGGCGCTAAGTCTTTTACCAAGGTTTGATCACACCATATCGACTTCAAGTTCTTTAGCTCTTTTAACGGTTCTAGTGAAGTGATGCTGCTCATAGAACAATCTACGGCTTCCATAGCGTAGATTTTATCGAAGTCGGCATTTTTGGGGTTTTCGTTGATCTCGGCGTGCTTAATAAAGAAACGCTTCCATGCAGGTTCTAAACCTTTCCACCAAGTAGCATTAATGCCATGTTCCTCGTTTTGGGGCGATGTGGCGTTGCTATCTTGTAGTACAAATAAGCTTAGGAGCAATAAAGTAAAATAAACATTAATCTTTTTGCTAAACATAGATTTTATAATTTTTATAAAATTGAATCATCTGTTCAGCATATTGAACGTATTACTGAGCATTGTCATACAGATTGGCCCAATTAACTTTTATAAAAAGAAAGCTGGATTGGATCAACCAAGCTTTTAAGGGCGAATATGCACTAAGCAGGCAATAACAGCTTTTAAACCTCAGGAAGTAAGGTTTTATGAATTAAAATGCAGTGTATAAGATTAGCTTATTACTCTACCAGCTTTATTTCAAACATTTTATTCCACCATTTGCCAGTAACAAAAAGCCTGTCTGTGGTTTCATCGTAAGCTATGCCGTTTAGTACGTCTCCTTTTTGAGGGGTTACTGCTTGTTCCCTCAAACCGCTACAGTCAATCTCACCGAGTACTTTTCCGGTCTTGGGGTCTATTTTAACAATGGTTTCAGTTTGCCAAATGTTGGCGTAGATTTCACCCTCAATGTATTCCAGTTCATTGAGTTGATCTACTGGCTTTTCGTGGTTATACACTTGGATTCTCTTTACCTCGGTAAATGAATTGGGTTCCATAAAATAAAGGATGTTAGAGCCGTCGCTCATTATAAGATGCGTGCCGTCTGTGGTAAGCCCCCAACCTTCTGTAGCATAAGTAAAATCTCTTTTGTATTGAAAATTATTCTTATCATAGATTTTGCCCGTTCTCGATTGATAGGTTAATTGATATATATCTTCACCAAAAACGACAATACCTTCTCCAAAAAGTGTGGCATCCAACTCCCTAAATTGTGAAATTTCACCTGTGGTCACCTCAACTTTTCTTAGAGAAGAACTCCCTTTTAAGCCCGTGCCTTCATAGAGCGTACCATTGTCGAAAAGTAGACCTTGTGTCCAAGCGTTTTCATCGTGAGGATAAGTATTAACTATGCGGTAGGTATATTTCTCAGGGACAACATCAGAAAAAAGCTCTATGGTTTCTTGCCCCCTGTCTCGGGTGCTGTCGGCCAAATAGCTCACCATAGAAACTCTGTGTTGGCCTGTTCCTATATCTGCTGTGTTAAGTTTGTATGTAAAAGGCGTTTCTGTGGTCTCTAATTGCATGTTCCCGTTAAACATCCATACTACTGAATCTATGCCTGGTGCACCTTTTAGCGGTATTACCTCAAAGGTCAATTCATCTCCTAGTTGTAGGGTGGTATCTGCCTTTTCAAAAGTAATACCTGTTACAGGTCTTTTTCTAAAGTTCGATTTACGCCTGTCTTTTCTTTCCTCTTTAGAAATTTTCTTATGCTTGTTTTCGCTACAACTGGCAGCACATAAACAAACCAACAATGCGCCTAAAATCAAAGGGCTAAATAGCTTCATCATAAAAAATAAATACATTAAAAAATCTCAGCCGAAAAAGTTAATTTCGACTGAGACAAGATTTCTTTTATACTTAACGAAAAAGCAGAACAATCAATTAAATCAGTTCAATTGATTTAAGCTAAATGTACGCTCAATGGTATTAAAACCATCTCCAATAGCATTGTCCTCTGCATCTACCAATTCCAATTTAATGGTATTTTCGCCCATGGGCAATCCTTCTATAAAATAGGGCTGCCATGTTGAAAGCATAAATTCTGTAGAGCCATTAATAGTTGCCTTTACCTTATTACCACTTTCAGAAATACTTGTATTGATCAAATAAAAATCCAACAAAAGCTTTTGTGCATCCTCTCCGCTGTAAGTGCCTTTTGGCCTGCTGTAGAACAAGAATGGCTGGCTCAGGTCAGTTTCTTCAGTGCTACCACCCACGTTAAACTGACTCAAAACATAGGCTTCATCTGTTTTGATACTCTCGTGATAAGAGCGAGAAGCAAAACTTAAAGCAACATAATGGCCTTCTTCTAACTCTACATCAAAGTTAGGCTCGTACTTGGCAATGTAAGGCTCATTATTAAGAATTAGGTGGATGTGCTGCCCCTTGCCTGAGTTGGCGCAGCCTTTATCGGCGGCGTCTGAGGTTTGTGCGCCTAATTCGTAATTGTTTACGGTATAATCGAAATTTACAGCGCCTGCGTCAATACCTGCGTTAAGGGCAGGAGTGTTCATAAGTAGTTCAGCATCTGGAAAATCAGGCGAAGGTGGCGCTGGATATATTTTCAGGCCATCTTTCTCCATCATTTCTGAGCTTGAACTGCTCGTAGTCTCCTGCATCTCTGTGGTTTCAGTACTTTCTTCTTCTGTTTCTGTAGCTTGTTGTTGCCCACCACCACACGAAAAGAAAAGCGTGCTTAAAGCGACCAAAAAGCCATTTAAAAAATAGTTTCTCATAGTCAAATTCAATTATTGTTTAGATTCTAGAATTTATTGTATAGATAATGGTTTGATTTTACACTAGAAACAAACTTTGCACTTAAATAAGCGAATTAATGCTTTTATCACAAAAAATTGTTCAGCGCTTTTCTTTTTAACCTAATTGGCTTAGCATAGTTTAAGAAACTTTGCATGTACCAAAAGCCCAAGTACCCTCAAATTATGGGATCAGGCCAAATAAATCACCTTGCTACAAAGCAGGTTTTATGGTTTGGCCAATTGCACCGCTTTCTGTTTTAATATTCGAGACATTTTACAGTGAATTTAGTTAGGTGGGCATTCTTATCAATACGGCAACGAATCAACTCTTTATCTTTGGCACATTATATTTTTATTTGCGCTTCCCTTTTTTATAATATGAGATTTAAATTTGTAAACACAAAAACTCATTCATAAAATAAACTGAAGTATGGAACTGTACGATGAAATTCCCTCACTAGACCTGCACGATTTTACCCAAGGCACTCCCAAGCAAAAAGCTGCCTTTGTAAAAGCATTGGGCGATGCTTACAATGCCATTGGATTCGTGGCCATAAAAAACCACGGCTTAACTGAGGATATGACCAACCAACTCTACAATGCAGTTAAAGATTTTTTTGCCTTAGATGATGCCACAAAACAAAAATATGAAAAAGCAGAACTCCAAGGGCAGCGCGGTTACATTGGCAAGGGGAAAGAACATGCCAAGGGTAGATCTACCGGCGATTTAAAGGAATTTTACCACATCGGACAACCAAAAGAAGGCGATGAGGTAACCAAAGATTATCTTGATAATATTTGGCCTGATGAAGTACCCAAGCTTAAAAAGGCTGGAATAACAGCTTTTCAAACGATAGAAAAAGCAGGACTTGAAATGCTTAGAGCCATTGCTCTATATTTAGGTTTGGAGGAAGATTATTTCGATGAAAAAGCCAGTAAGGGAAACAGCATTTTGAGACCCATCCATTACTACCCTATTAGCAATCCTGATGAGGTACCTGAAGACGCTGTAAGAGCTGCAGAACACGGCGACATCAATTTAATTACTTTATTGATGGGTGCCAGCGCAGATGGTTTACAGGTTTTAAGACGAGATGGCAAGTGGATCCCGATTACTGCACTACCCGATCAAATTGTGGTAAACGTGGGCGATATGCTAGACAGACTGACCAACCACAAATTAAAATCGACCATACATAGGGTAGTGAATCCGCCGAGGGAAAAGATGAACTCTTCTCGGTATTCTATTCCTTTTTTTATGCATCCTCGCTCAGATATGGACTTAACCTGTTTGGCAAATTGTATAGATGAGGCCAACCCAAAAAAATATACCGATATTACCGCTGGAGGTTTTTTACAAGAAAGGTTGGCTGAAATCGGCTTCGGTAAAAAATAGACGATATACTGAGGAGTTGAGAAATCATTTCTAACTCTAATGCTAAAATTTAATCTCAATATCTGGAACATTCCTTAAAATACTTTTTTTATATAGATAGGACCTTACATTTTTTTTTAACCTAAAAAATTTTTTATGAGCAATAATGGAAAAGTACTAATAGCCGCCTTGGCCGGAGCCGCACTTGGAGCCATAGCAGGATTACTGGTTGCGCCCAACAGCGGGAAAGAAACCTTGGATGACATTTCTAAAAAAGCCGATGAATTGAAAGGTGAACTAGAAGACATGGCTACCAAAAGCACCCTTTCTGTAAGAGAATTGGGCGATGCTATTTCTGAAAATATTAAAAATAGCATGAATGGCTTGCGCAAAGAACTAGATGAGAAAAAAGGCTAATTCTTGCCCTAAAGCAACTTACTACAAACCTTCTTAAGTTTACAAGTTTTCTTGCAAAACGCTCGATTTTTAAGCTTAAGAAGGTTACTTTTTACGCTCAATTACAAAACTCATCAATTTCTCTAAGGATTTTTTATAGATGTTGTCATCAAAATCCTGCAACATTTCGTAGGCCTCTGCAAAATATTTCATCATCACATCTCTAGCATATTCTATTCCTCCCGATTGTTTTACAAAAGCAATCACCTCTTTTACCTTGGCAGGGTCTTCACTCTTATTTTTTATGATGTTGATGATGCGCCTTTTATCCATCCAACCGGCATTGTTGAGGGCGTAAATCAATGGTAAGGTCATTTTTTTCTCTTTAATATCGATGCCGCGCGGTTTTCCTATTTCATCTTCTCCGTAATCAAAAAGATCATCTTTTATCTGAAAGGCAATACCCAACTTCTCGCCCATAATCCCCATTTTCTCTTGAATGCCTTTATCTGCCTCTGCCGAACTTGCCCCTACCGAACAACAGGCCGCTAACAAAGTAGCCGTTTTCTGCCGGATTATCTCAAAATAAACCTCTTCGGTAATATCAAGTCTCCTTGCCTTTTCTATTTGTAATAGCTCGCCCTCGCTCATTTCCCTTACCGCTTTAGAGATAATCTTTAAGAAGCCAAAGTCGTCATTATCAATAGACAATAAGAGACCACGAGAAAGCAAATAGTCGCCTACCAAAACAGCTATCTTATTTTTCCACAAAGCATTAACTGAGAAAAAACCTCGCCTGTAATGGGCGTTATCTACTACGTCGTCGTGTACCAAAGTGGCTGTATGCAAAAGTTCTATTAAGGCGGCACCTCTAAAAGTAGCCTCTTTAATACCTCCACAGGTGCCTGCGGTGAGCAATACCAAGATGGGCCTCAACTGCTTTCCTTTTCTTTTTACAATAAACCCCATAATGGTATCGAGCAAGGGTACCTTGCTCTTCATGTATTCGCGAAATTTACGCTCAAACTCTGCCATCTCAGCAGAAATAGGGGCCTGTATATCTTTGATTGTAACTGTTGTCATACCTTATGCGGCAATAATACTATCAATTTATTGAATAAGCTAGAACCCATCAACTTTCTGTTAAAGATGTTGGGTTATGTAGGGCGCTAGAAAAAATGTCTAAAAAGGGAAAAAACAGTGTCTTATTTGCGATATCTCCACTTGCTATAAATAAGGGATATAAAGCAGTTTCTTTGTTTCAAAAAAAGACTCTTCAAAATAAGTGTGTAAATCTACAAGCTGGTAAGGCGTTTTTATGTTAGACAATTCCTCTTCCAGATCTCCGCCTTTTAAAAACAAGAAACCACTGTCTGCCACAGCTTTTTTCTTAAATTTATTGTGGGTCCAATGCAGCAACTTGTCGGTTTTGGCAACTGCCCTCGATACTATAAAATCGTATTTGCCCTTTACTTTTTCGGCCCTTTGGTGGGCATAACTCACATTTTTAATCTCTAGCGCATTAACTACTGCCTCTACCACCTTGATTTTTTTTCCTATGGAGTCTACCAAATGAAATTGCACTTTTGGATAAAAAATAGCTAGTGGAATGCCTGGGAACCCACCGCCAGTACCGATATCTAGAACGTGAGTACCCGAGGGGATGCTCAAATGCTTGGCAATGGCCAAAGAGTGCAAGAGGTGCTTTTCTTCTAAGTTCTCAATGTCTTTTCTGGAAATTACATTGATTTTGGCGTTCCACTCTTGGTACAAAGGCGTAAGCTTTTTAAAATTTGCTAATTGCTCTTCGCTTAGTTCGTTACCAAAATATTTTTTGAGTAATTCCATTTGCTCAAATCTAAAAAATAATGGGTTACATCATTACGCATGATTTGCTTCATACCCTTGACTATTCTCAAAAGCAACTAAGCCCATGAATTGATTCATGGGCTTAGTTGGAAAATAAGATTTCATTAAATTCATAATCTTTCTTAAATAACGTTCTTGCTGTTTTTTACCAAATCATAAAGCAACTCCCGGGCACGGTGCAATTGGGCTTTTACTGTTCCCAAGGGCGCATCTAATTCTTTGGCAATTTCGTCGTAAGAAAGCTCCTCAAAGTAGCGTAGTTTTACCAATTTCTGATATTTGGCGGGCAACAGGTTTACAAACTTCCTTACCAATTCTATTTTTTGGCTTTTTATGGCTACCTCTTGTGGATCTAGGTTTTTGTCTTTAATGTCTATACTAATGCTATCGCCATCATCCTTGGCAATGTCTGCATTAATACTCATGGTGTCTAGTTTTTTCTTCCTTATAAAGTCTATACAGTTATTGGTAGCTACCCTAAACAGCCAAGTACTAAAGGTGTAGTCTTTCTTAAATTTTTCTAGATTTTTGAATGCTTTTGCGAACGCCTCAATAGTCAAATCTTCGGCATCATCTACATTCCTCACCATTTTTAATATGGTGTGGTAAACCGACTTTCGATATTTTTCCATTAAATCGGCGTACGCCTTCTCGTCTCCCTCAAGCGCCGCATCGATCAGCTTAAAGTCTTCTAAGGCCTTATCCGAAAACTTCTTATT
>CAKZMZ010000404.1 GCA_937129345.1 uncultured Thalassovita sp.
TACCCCTGTTATTTTCCCAACACAAGTGGCAATTTTGGGCGTATCAAAAAATAGCATAACACCTGTTTACAACAAAGATAGAGGCGCTTTTGAACCAAAAACAATGCTGCCGCTTTCACTTTCTTATGATCATAGGTTGATTGATGGAGCAGGGGCAGCTCGTTTCCTCAAATGGATATGTGAATCTTTAGCGCAGCCCATCAATATGCTTATGTAGGTGTTTCTTTTAAGTCAAAAAGTACTCAACTCAAAGATAACATCAAGATTTATATCTTTTCTTGTTTTCGAAAAGTACATGATTTAGTATTGTCAGCATATTTTTAGTAAATAAAAAAGACAATGCTCGACAATAGCCAAATTGATGTACTAAAAGCAGAAAGAAGAGCCCTACATGCGCATCCAGAGGTTTCAGGACAAGAATATGCAACACAAGAACGCATTGTCCGGTTTTTAAACACCTATACCAAAGCCAAGGTAATAAAAGTTGGTGGAACAGGTGTGATGGCTACATTCGACAGTGGCAAACCTGGAAAAAACACTTTGTTTAGAGGCGATACTGATGCACTACCCATTCAAGAAATCAATACCTTTGAGCATCGTTCTGTGTTCGAAGGCATCTCTCACAAATGTGGGCACGATGGCCACACAGCTATTTTATTGGGTTTGGCAATGGTTCTAAGTGATAATCCTATAAAAAACGGCAAAGTAAGACTTGTTTTTCAACCTGCTGAAGAAGACGGTATGGGAGCCAAAGCAATATTGGCAGATGAGCGTTTTAATGGTGAAGAAATCGACTATGTTTTTGCCTTGCACAATTTACCTGGCTATCCCAAAAACCAGATCGTGGTCAAAGAAAACGAGTTTACTAGCAACGTGAAAAGTATCATCATTAAACTTTTCGGCAAAACATCCCACGCTGCCGAACCAGAAAAAGGATACAACCCTTCTAGAGTAATTGCTGATTTGCTGCTTTATGCAGAGGAAAATACGCACAACCATCCCGAATCCAAAGATTTTTTCTTGATGACTCCTGTTTTTTTAACGATGGGCAGCACCTCATACGGTATTTCAGCGGGTTATGGGGAGGTACATCTCACTTTAAGAGGCTGGTCTACTCAGCTTATGAAAGAAAAATGTATACGACTTGAAAGTTTTGTTAAAACTAAAAGCAGTGAATACAACTTACTGCCAAAAACCGAATGGCTGCAAGAGTTTTTTGCCAATGAAAACCACCCTGAGGCAGTAGAATTGATTAGATTGGCTGCTAAGCAAAACACTTTGCCTATTTTAGAAAAAGTCACTCCTTTTAGATGGGGCGAAGATTTTGGACTTTTTACCCAAAAATTTAAAGGCGCTATGTTTGGCATAGGTGCTGGAGAAAAAACACCTGCCCTACATAATCCCGATTACGATTTTCCTGATGATATTTTACCTAATGCTGTGGCCATGTTCCACAAGATTATTGATCAATTGCATTGATCATTGCTAACTAATAGTAGCCTTAAAGACTTTAAAAGGGTTTATTTATCTATGGATAGTTCTTTTTTACCAAGTCTTAATTGATTGACCAATTCTGGTCTGCTTAAATAGAGATTGTTTTCTTCATAAACATCTGTTGAAAGATCATAAAGTTCTCCTTGGTTGTCTTCTTCGGATAAGTAGATGCTATCTGGGTCAAAAGACTTTGAAAGTCCTCCTAGACCGCTGCCTTCTATTAACTTTAAGTCGCCTTGGCGATAAACCTTATTCCCGACCAGCAATTCTTTTCTGATTGGCTCAATAAAATTTTCGTTCAGCATAGCTGGTAATAAATTGTAGCTATCGTAAGCATTTTTATCAAAAGTAGTGTCTCCTACTAAATAGGCAAAAGTGGCCATCATATCTGTAAAGCATAGCAACTGGTTAGACTGTATGCCTTTAGGCACATGTCCGGACCAAGAAACAATAAAAGGTACGCGAGAACCGCCTTCCCACCTATCTATTTTCATTCCCTTAAGTCCTAATTTTGAATCATGATCAAACTTTTCAATATCCCTTTCGAACCAGACAGGGCCGTTGTCAGAAGTAAAAATGACCAATGTATTTTCAGTGATTTTTTTTCTTTTTAAGGTAGCTAAGATATTTCCTACCAATTGATCTACTTGAACGACAAAATCGCCATATTCGCCAGCTTCACTTTTGCCAATAAAGTCTTCTTTTGGTAGCCAAGGTGTATGAGGTGCCGTTAACGGAAAATAAAGAAAAAAAGGACTTTCGCTTTTAGATTGCTCTTCTATATATTCTACCGCTTTGCTTTCAAATTTATCTAAAACTTGATTGTGCTTAAAACTAGGAGCAGCGGCCCCTCCCCTCCAAAAGGCTCCTGAAATAGTTGATGTAGCCTCCTCACTGTAATTGTCTTCTACAACAGCAGTCGCTTTTTCTACCACTTGCCCATTTTCTATAAAAAAATATGGGGGAATATCTAAAGAGGCATGCATACCAAAAAAATAATCGAAGCCTTTTTGTGTGGGTCCACCAGCTAAGATTTGTATATTTCTAGGGTTTTCCCAGTTAAAATTATCAAAGCCTAAGTGCCATTTGCCAACTATTGCAGTATTGTAGCCATTTCTTTTTAATAAGGTTGCGAGTGTTTCTTGGTTGTTCCCTATAATGCTTCTATCCCTCCAATCCATCTTGGTTCTAGCCGGATATGTACCTGTCATGAGTCCGTACCTAGAAGGTGTACACCAAGCGTCTGGAGAATGCGCGTCTAAAAACATCATACCACGGGCTGCTAAGGTATCTATGTTGGGAGTAGGTATTTTTGAATCAGCATTGTAAGAACCCAAATCTCCATAGCCCAAATCGTCTGCCATGATAAACACGATATTGGGTAATTTCTTTTCTTCTATTTCTCGCTTTTCGCAAGCACTAAAGAGGCAAAAAACAATTAGGCAAAAGCTTGTTATGATGGGTTTTCTCATAGTTTGTTAAATTTTCTCATTTGCTCATAATAAGTTTTGATGTTGTTTTCTGCAAAAATGAGAATGTGTATTTCAAATTTGCATCGATAGTGATTTTAAAGGCCTAAAAGCCATAAAATCGTTCATGTTTGTTATACGGGTAGAAAGGCAATACTATCTTTATTTAAATACAAACCATGTTTGACTCCTTGCCGGAATGCTCACCGGTAATTCTATACTGTAATCTCTTTTTATTTGCATGCTAGATGTTTTCGCATCTTGCCTTACAATATTCACTTTATCGGTTAAACCTGTATAATACAGATTGATGTCCAAAACTCTCTCAATGGCTGTATTAAGTGGATTGTAAACCATTAATAATCCCTTCTCTTCTCCAGACGGATTTACATGTAGTATCGCATCATAATCGCGTCCATCTGGTCGTCTAATGTGTATAATATCACTGTCCAATACTTCGCGATGCGATTTGTAAAAATCGACCCATTTTTTAACAATTGCTTTGGTTTCTGGGGCATCATATAGCTGAGGGCCTCGATAGCAGGCTTGCACGCCTGCCCCAAATAAATTGGCAAGGCGCTGTTCGTAATGTGGTAGATGCTCTTTTAGGGGCTCAATGGTAGCGGCTGCACCTCCACCGTGGTATTGTACCAGAGGCACGAACATCCAACCCATAGAGGGCGTTTTCTCCCAAGTGCCATCGTAAATATTTTGCCGTTCTATAATTTCTTGCTGTGCCCTTGGCAAAGACCAATTGGTCTCTCTATAACCCATTCCAGTTTTATTACTGCCATTTAAGAAATAATGGTCAGGTACGTTTAGGTAAATCCCTTTACCTCTGCACCATTTGTAAAATTCGCTTATTTTTTCGAATTGCTCCCATTGGGAGTCGGCCAAACCTTTATGCCCAGGATGGTGCGTAGCTGCACAAATATCGCCTGGGTAGGAGCCATCATGCTCTAAGATATCTTGCCCGGTTTTTTGGTAAAAACTGTACAATTGATCAAAATACTTTTGCCCCCATGTACTCTCTAAACAAGGAGAATTACCGAAACGCGGTGTCTTGCCCTCAGGCATCACTACATCGTTACCACCGCCAACTTTTCTACTCGCCAATAAAGAATATCCGCCTAAGGCAATCCCTTTTTGATGAGCATAGTCGGCTAGAGATTTCATTCTATCTATATTTTTGGCGGTAGTATCCTCTAAATTAAAGCCACTTCCAAAGGTCATAATCACCATTTCAAAGCCTACTTCGGCACACTGGTCTATTGCCTTTTTTACTGAGGCATTGTCTGCGGTGCGCACATGCATCAAAATTGGATTTTCAGTAGCCCAAGGTGCAATGGCTCGGTACATTTTTCTAATTGCAAGGCCTTTACGCTCTCGGTCTCTGTTTTTATGCAGCAATTCCCATATTCTAAAACTATTGAACCTTTCTCCACTTTTTAACTCTTTATTAGGTCCATATTTTGGATAAGCCTCAAGTAAACAGGGCATTTTTCTCTCGTAGTTTACTTGGGTTTTGTATAGCGAATCTACGTTCCAAGCTATGCTGGTTTCTAGTACACTTTCATTAGACATGCCTCCAAAGCGATAGTCAGAGTCTACGGTAATATTGGGCATGAGCCAAGACTTTTTGCCATCCACCACACTTTCGGCTTCGGTAACAGCAAGTATTTCGCTTTTAAAGTGATTGATTGTAATACTTTCTTCTGAACGGTTTTCTACGGTTATCCATTTGCTAAAGACCGGCAAGCCATCGTATAATTCGTAATGCACCTGAACACTAATTCCTTTCAAATACGCATACTCTTCTAAAGCATCTGAATTTTTAGCTAGGGTATTTATGGTGCTGTCATCAGCCTGGTAGTTAAAAGTAAGCATAATCCCCGGAGTGGGCCAAGGCATATCTTTAGACATCCAATCTAAACGTTTTTGCCAATCAAAACGAGGGGCTGTGGGCTTTGCTTCAAAACCGGTTAATTGAAATGCAGAAGGATTTCGCTTCATGTCATCTATCCATTCTGGCAATAAATAATTGTGTACAGTTTGGCCGACAAGCCCACCAATAGGGAAAGTATGGCCGTTGATTACCAACTCGGCCTCTGGCCTAATAGATCGAAGCAGACTTGCATTATTCATAAGGTTATCTAGGCCTATGGTTGCTCCATTTGGCTTTATTGAAAAAATGCGGGAAACCAAACCATTACTCAGTACTAGATTGCCTTCTCCGTCTCTATAAATGGCAGCGTGTTGATTGGGCTGCTCGATCAACCAATCTGTTTTTTCGCGTATGTCAGCTTTTTTGTATAAAGGTAGCTCTTCTAATTGCTGAGACCATGCCGCTTGTATCGTGGCAACTAACATGATCAATAAATAATATTTCATTTTCATTTAAATCGTAATCTTGCTGCAATATAAGAATTGCTTTTATTCTCAAATAAGTTACTTTGATCAAACAAGCAGATGTAAATCAGAAAAAACGGCCATGGCTATATTTTAGAACTGCTACAAATACAGCCCCTCCAATTGCATTGCCCAACGTTGCCCAAAACTGAAACTTCATATATTCTGCTATACCGATATCAGGACTTTTTATCAATCCTGAGAATACTTCTATAGAACCTATGATGCAATGGTGTAAACCTGCCAAGCCAATAATTAAGGTTACTAAGATAATCAGTAATATGCGGCTGATTGTTTCTTGTGAAGACGTTACAAGCCAACCGAGCAAACCCATCATCCAACCTGCTAATAATGCACTGTAAAAGATGGTATCCCATTCGTACTTTGTTAATTTATGGGCCAATTCATAAAAGGTTTCATCCGCTATAAAACCCACATCAGGACCAATTGCAGAAATTATCAAGCTAAATATATATCCACCTATTAGATTGCCACTATAAACCAAACCCCACAAAGTAAACAATTGCTTTATTTTTACAGATCCATCGAGCACGGGTAAAAGTGCCAAAGCGGTATGTTCTGTAAAAAGCTCGGAGCGCCCGATTATGACGAATATAAACCCTATTGGATAGCACAAAGCAAGGTAGATATTCAAGCCCTCTGGGCTTACATGCTCTGAAAACATGGTATAAATAGTTCCCATGAACAATACACTAAAGCCTATTTCAAGACCTGCTGCAAAAGCCGATATAAATAAACCTGTATTTGAGCGATTGAACTCTTTTAAGCCCATATCAATCTGCTCTTCTAAAATCTGATTTACTTCTTTAGGTCTGTTAGCTTCTGGCGAAATATCTTTTCTGGCTCTCATAAATGCTTGTGGTACACTAAAAAATCTTACAGCAAACAAACAAGATAAAAATTATTATACAACTAACAGGTTTTTATGCATTTTATCGGCAAAGTTTTCTTAAAGTCCTAATTATACATGTTTATCTAACTACTGTACAAAAGCAATTTTATCATGCCTGCCCTTCGGGACTTTACAAAAATGTATAGTTGTAACCTTAAAGCCATTACCGCAGTGTTAAAGCAGGAGTTTAGCTGTGCATATATGCCACAGAATAATAAACCTCATTGGTAAAATATTATAACGAATGTTGCCTACTTTAATAATTAATGACAAAGACAATAGTTTTGATTTGGCAAGCTAAATACTTTAAAGTTGGTATGTAGTGTAAACCTTATGCTCAAAATCAAAAATCTCTATTTATAAATATTTATCTTAACCAAAGATGTTTTAATTTCACCATTTCTCAAATAGCTGAATAAAAATCTTTTTAACTGAATAGACTGAACACTTATGACACAGAGACTCAATCATTACCTAGGCTTTTTCTTTGTTGCCTTCACTACTTTTAATATGTTTTCCTGCCAAGAAAAAAAGCAAGAAACCCAAGAAGAGACCGCAACAACTAATAAAAAAAAGCCCGTGGTAATGGCCTATTACGTTCCTGAAAGAGACTATAAGCCCGAAACAATTCCAGTAGAACAATTAAGCCATATTATTTTTTCATTTACCAATGTAATAGATGGAGAGATGAAATTTAGGAACCCAGAAAGTGCAGGGCCTAAGCTGCAACAATTGGTAGAGCAAAAAAAGAGAAATCCCGATTTAAAGGTAATGATTGCTTGTGGCGGTTGGGGCGCAGGTGGCTTTTCTGACATGGCCGTTTCTGAAGAAACTCGAGAAAAATTTGCCCAAAGCGTTTTCGATTTTGTACAACAATACCAACTCGACGGTTTGGATATGGATTGGGAATACCCCGGAATACCCGCTGCGGGCACCAAAGCAAGAGAAGAAGATAAAGAAAACTTTACCGCCCTCATGAAGCGCTTAAGAGAGGTCTTGGACTCTACCGGCAGGGACCAAACCTTAACTTTTGCCTCTGCCGGCTGGAAGAGATACTATGATAACATAGAGACACTTGAAGTGATGAAATATGCCAACTACATGAATATCATGACTTATGATCAAGTATCTGGTGTTTCTATCTACACGGGTCATCATACTCCACTTGGTTATGTAAACAATCAGGAAATTGGCAATTATCCTTTTAAGAAAAATTTAGATAGCCTCCATGCCGCAGGCAGAACCCAAGACGCTGATCCACGATCTGCTGAAAAAATAGTAGATTTCTTGATCAATAAGGGGGTTGACCCTAGTCAATTGGTTATTGGAGGTGCTTTTTACGGCAGAGCTTGGAAGGGCGTGCCACCAACCAACAACGGGCTTTACCAACTAAGTAGCGGCATACATATAGGCTGGAGTGCCTACCACCAAATTAGAGATGAGTTTGAACCAAACCAGAAATTCACTCGCCATTGGGATGAGAATGCAAAGGCAGCTTATTTATACAATGCGGAAGACAGTATCATGATATCTTATGATGATTCTGTTTCACTGCGATTAAAAACAGAGTTTGCTATGGAAAAAGGCCTTGGTGGTGTAATGTTTTGGGAACTTGGCAATGACACCAAAGAAGATGGTAGTTTATTAGACGCCATTTATACAGCAGCAAACAAATAAACCGGTAAGTATTAAAAGTCTATAATCGCTTTGTAGGCTTTTTTTCTATCTAAATTTTGATTAAACAATAAGGGGTAGTTTTTTCTGCCCCTTACCGGAAAATTGTCTAACCAAGAGTGCCTGTCGGAAACATTCCAGAAAGTAACACCTGTAATATACTCACTATGCTTTCTAAAAACATCAAAAATCATTTTGTATTGAGCAACCTGTTTTTGCTCTAACTCTCTCGTAAACTCAGTAGACTCGTTTTCTTTTAATGCTCTCCTGCCGCTTTCCGGAGGATAAACAGAAATGTCTAGTTCCGTTACTTGAATAGAAAGCCCTAAAGAGCTGTACAAGGCAATTGCATTTTCAATTTCTTCTCTTTTAGGTGAAAAAATAGACCAATGACCTTGGATACCTACACCATGAATGGGCACACCCTTAGCAAGTAACTCTTTGAGCATGGTATAAATGCGTTGGGCTTTATTCGGATTTACAGCGCTGTAATCGTTATAAAATAGTTGGGCATTGGGATCTATCTCATGTGCAAAACGAAATGCCTTTTCTATATACTCTTTGCCAGCAATTTTATAGAATGGGGAATCCTGCCTGTAGATATAGGCAGTGTCATCAGATACTGCTTCGTTAACTACATCCCATGCATAAATTTTTCCCTTATAACGAGTCATCACATCTAGTATATGTTGCTGCATACGAGCATAAAGCGTGTCTTTGCTTACAAGTGCGCTATCAGTATCTATAAAAAACCAAGAAGGGTGCTGATTGTGCCACACAAGTGTGTGCCCGCGCATCTTCATATCATTCGACGTAGCAAAATTTACTAGTGCATCTGCCGGAGCCCAATTGTACCTATTTTGCTCAGGATGTATGGGGGCCATTTTCATTACGTTTTCTGCAGTTAAACTAGCAAACTCATTTTTGATCAAATTTGCCTCCTTTGGGTTTTGTAAATTTTTAGGAGATACGGAAACGCCTATAGGAAAGTATTTTGAGTAAATCTCGTACAAACCTCCTACTGCTTGGTCGCTACTAGATTCCCCTTGCTGTTCGCAAGCGATTAAAACAAAACCCAAAAAGAAATGAATGAGATAAACCTGTGTTTTGGATTTTAGGAAATGAGATATCATACTATTAGTTTTTTTGCAATGGAATGGAGTAAATATGCTGATTAATGATTAAATCTACCAAATAAACCTCTTTCGTGCAGTTTTCAGAAACTAAACATTAACTTAGAATAAATTGAGATGTACCCATCTAAACCAACAGTAAATTAGGCGCTACTTAAAAACTATATAAACATCATAAAAACCTTTGGTTTGTGGCCGGGCTACCCTACAACTTAAGCTAAACCCTCAACTTTTTAAGGTATTTGTTGGCAATTAAAAAATATATAAGCAATAACAGCAATTTACTCATAAGGTCGAAAAATCTTATTTAAAAGTTTAGCAGTTATGATATGGCAAAAGTTATACACTTCAGAAGCTTTGCAGACCTTAAAGATTCTTTCTATTGAGAATTAAGATACCACTTGCTGCTCCGCAGATAAAATTGGTGGAATAATGAGATTTTCAGCTTTACTGCAACCTCCTTATTTATTTAAAATCTTTACTGATTCTTACAAGTTAAAATTGTCAAGGAAGCAATTTATGACTATTTTAGTCATGAACAATTTTCAAACCTGACTCCAATAGACTTTTTAAAACTTACAGAATTTTTTTAATCTAAACTTGTCAACTAATAAATATGCTTCAAAAAAGATTTGGTAAAATAGTTAGAAAACACTTTCCCGAAGCTTCGGATACAAGAGATACCTCTATAAAATACTTGGGGCTACTGCAGAACGGGCACACCATAGATATATCAAAAATGCTGATGGCCACATCGCTTTGTTCAGACGATATAAACATTCCCTCAACTTCATTTTTTAGAGTTGTATTAGGCCCTTTTTTTCTTGGCGGTCTTGGCGGCCTCCCATTTGCCGGCACTACTGGTTTAACAGCCTTTGCGCACCATATACCCGACAATGGATCTGCCTTTATTTTTTATGGCCCACATATTGGTGTTACTTTAGAAGATGAACTCGGCAAAATGTACCGTCCTAGACAAGAAAAATCAGGAGCGTGTTGTGGAGCACTAATGCTTGCCTTAAAGAGGTTTAAAGAAGACCCTAACTACAAACCAAAAATCATCAATTCAGATTACCAACAAATGTGGTTAGAAGAATGCCTACTGCCTAAAAGAGAAGAAATCGTTAATGATCCTAACCCTGAAAGAGCCATTACCGAGGCTTGCTTTTGGAAGATAGATGAACTGATACACGAGTATTTACATGCTACTAAAAATGAATTTAAAGTAGAAAAAATAGCTTTATTGGGTGGTATAATTATTAACACAGACTACGGTGTAGATGATTATTTTGACCCTCGCAACTTTGAGGTAATTAGCACCAGAAACCTTTAATGCCTACCCAATCTTATAAAGATACTCTAGCGTAATCTAGACGATGCATTCTGTATTAAGTGTATCGTCTTTTTCTTGGCTAAACGGCACAAAAGCAAACATCATCTGTGGTAAAAAAGTATCTATTCCTTAATGAAAGTTAATTTGGATAACCCAACACAATAATCCGGCGTAAGCTATATCAAAAACTTTTTCAAAATTATGTTTACACTTTTTCTAGTATACTTCGCCATTTGTTTGTTCTGCACAATAGCATTTTTCTTACATTTAAAGCTTTCTTCTAAAGGCACAGATAAACTTGTACTTATAAGAACCAGAGAAATGATGGAGGATATTCGAGAAAATCATAGATAGTATTTTTGACGACCTAGTAAAGTAAAAGTTAGCTAAGACATAAAGATTGGCTAACTTTTATTTTTTAAAAGCATACAGCTCATGTGGATTGTCGAAAAAGATTTTTTGCCAATAATCTGAAAGCCCTTTCTCCGCTAAAAAATTGGGAATGTATTCTAACAAGAAATTTAGGCCAGGTTTGCCTCCGTAACTTTTCCAATAAGCATTCTTGGCCATATCCATACCCATAGTAATTTGGTTTGGATACAAAGGCAGCAACTCTTCTAAAAAGTGCAAGGTCCAGTTAAATACACCAGGGTTTTTCATCCAGCGGAAGGTGCTATCATACTCTACTTTTACACCAGTATCTAATACCTTTTTTTGGTAATCTAAACTTTGGTTGCGATCTACATGTGATAGTACCACATGCTTAAGGTCAGCGCCTAGTTGTTTAAAAAGCTTGGCTTGTTCATAGGCCTGCCTGCCAAAGTTGGTATGGGTTAAAATGGGTACTCCCGTAGCTTTATGCGTGTTTACCACAGCCCTAAAAATCATTTCTTGATGCTTTGTAAAGGCATCATCTCCAGTGGCTAACTTTATCATACCTGCCTTATGTGGCGTCCGTTTAATGATGGGCGCGCCATAATCAAATTCATCGATACCTTCTTCTACATCGGCAATAAATAAGTCGGTGAGTTGATCTTCTGTGTAGGTGTAGCGCCAGTGGCTTTGCGGATAATAGACCTCTAAATGTATGCCCGTTGGAACAATGATATTTACCCCGCTTGCTTTGCTAGCCTCTGCCAGCTTAAGCGCGTTTCTACCTGCGTTAGATGGCATAGTATCCACAACTGTTCTGCCACCTGCAGCATAAAAAGCTTTTAGTTCTTGGCTAACTTTAGCTACATCATTCAATAAAAATTCTGGATATTTGGCAGAGGCGTAACTGTCTTCAATAATGATGTGTTCATGGGCATAGGTTAAGCCCATTTCTTCTACAGGTTTGTCGCCAAGTACACTTCTAAAAAATTTCTTGTCCATGTTTTTATCTCGCTAAGGCCTAAAGAGGCTAAAGTTTTACAAAATTGTTAGTTTCAACTTCACGACGTCCCAACTCAACAAACTACAAACCGATGTAATCGACCAAACCACAAACTTTTCAAGCCAAAAGCTGTAAA
>CAKZMZ010000405.1 GCA_937129345.1 uncultured Thalassovita sp.
AAGCCGCTCTACACCGAAAAACTTGCTGTTAAAAGTGAAGAAAGGGTATTGGAGAATGATATCTTTCAAATGATAAGAGAAAAATCACTTTCTATGAAGAAAGAAAGGGAAAATACCTTACAAACCCTTAATTATGAGTCATTTATGGAGTACCAAGAAGAATTGGATCAAAGGGCAAAGCGGTTTAATGAACTTACAAAAATACACGACAATCTCTTATTAGAAGAAGTGACGGCCGAACCTGACGGTTCTCCAGATTCGGTAAGGGTAGCCAGAATGGAGAACTTCCATAAAAAGGTGAAAAAAGATGCGTATATTTATGAAGCCGTACAAGTATTGGAAGACCAGATGAGCGCGAGAAAAATGGCAATTGCTGAGACAGAAGAAGAATAGTAATTGACGAGTTTTTGTTTAAAAACCCGCTTCGGTCAATATTCGAAGCGGGTTTTAAATTTTTTAGACCATATACTGGGTTCTGGTATATCATTCTTAAAAATATCTACGATTTTTAAGAAGTCCATTCTCGGAATCATTCTACCGCCAAGTGATTCTAGATGAGTAGTATAAACTTGGCAATCTATCAGTTCAAATTTTTGTTCTTCTAAGTTTTTGGCCAGCGTAATAAATCCCGCTTTAGAAGCATTGCTCACCTTGGCAAACATAGATTCTCCAAAAAAACATTTTCCCAATACACCACCGTACAAGCCGCCTACAAGTTCGCCTTCTTGCCATACCTCAACGGTATGGATAAATCCCTTTTGAAACAACCTGTAATAAGATTCTATAATTTCTTCTGAGATCCAAGTGCCGTTTTGCCCTGGTCTTGGTACTTCTTGGCAGCCTCTGATCACTCCCATAAAATCTGTATCGAAAGTTATCTTAAACTTATCGCCTCTTAGCACTTGCTTCATACTCTTGGTCACCCTGAGCTCATCCGGAAAAATCACGAATCTTGGGTTAGGCGACCACCAAAGAATGGGTTCATTGGGGTTGAACCAAGGAAAAATACCCATTTTATATGCTGTGAGCAGCCTTTCGGGCTTCAAATCTCCCCCAATGGCGAGTAGGCCAGAATCATCGGCCAAATAAGCAGGTGGGAAAACTATATCGTGGTTATCTAATTCAAATACTGGCATGAACTCGTGGTAGTAATCTAAATTTAATATTTGAGAGGCCTGAAAATAATCATTATGAATAGGCCAAACCTAGAGTTTAATTTTTTTTTTATTTAAAAGCTTCAATGAAAGAACCATTGCTTTAAAAGCTTGTTCAGTTTTATTGAAGGTTATTAAATAATTACTTTTAATCAAAAGATGCTCATTACATAATACTATAAAACACTTTTTTGAAAGCTGATTGCCTGTGAAAACTTTTGCATCTTTTTGCTTTAAACAGGAAACAAATAAAATACAAAATGTGTGTTATAGGAAGTTTGTCAAAGTTAACTTTGCACCTTTAACAAAAATACGAGTCATTGAAAAATTACAAGGGTAAATTTAGAAGTTTTGGTGTTACAACTATTGTGGCAGTTTATCTTTTAATTTTAGTTGGCGGAATTGTAAGGGCGACAGGTTCAGGAATGGGCTGCCCTGATTGGCCTAAATGTTTTGGACAGTGGGTGCCACCTACTACCGAAGCCGAGTTACCGGCCAACTATAAAGAAAAATTTAAAGTAGCAGGAAAGGAAATCGCTGATTTTAACGTAGTCCATACATGGACAGAGTACATCAATCGCCTAATCGGTGTACTGATTGGTTTTTTCATTTTTATCACCTTTTTGCTGTCTTTATCTTTTTATAGCTCTCAAAGAAGTATTCCTATTTTATCTTTCGCCACTTTTTTAGCTGTGGGTTTTCAGGGTTGGCTTGGTTCAGTGGTGGTTTCTACAAACCTTCAACCTGTAATGATTACCCTGCATATGCTATTGGCACAGGTCATAGTAGCTGTTCTAATTTTTGTTATCTTAAAGTCTTATGGCGAGGTGTTATCGCTAAAGCCATTACCTGATAAAAAGAAAGGCTTAGCAAACAAAGCAGTACTGGTTTGTATAGTGCTCTCTGTAATCCAATTAATATTAGGCACACAAGTGCGAGAAGAAGTTGACACAGTAGCCAAATCGTTAGATATGCAGCAAAGGTCGCTGTGGTTAGAGGAGGTAGGCACGCTTTTTTATGTGCATCGTTCCTTTTCCATTTTAGTAGTATTGGCACATGCCTATTTCTTTTATTTACTTTATGAGGCAAAGGACGCCTTGGACAGCAAATTAAAGAATTGGTCTAGCTTATTGTTTGCCATACTTTTTATTGAAATTTTAAGTGGCATCGGTATGGCATATTTTGCTATTCCAAAAACATTGCAGCCTGTCCATTTGTTATTTGGTTCTTTAATATTAGGCGTGCAATTTATTCTTTTCTTATTCATTAATTTTGAGAAACTTTTTAAGAAGCAGGAAAAAAGTGAATTACATCCTGCCTATTAGTAAACTACATAGATCATAGTGGATAAAGGTAATACTAAAAATATGTATACGGGAGCTTCACAAATAGATAAAGGCGGTACTGCTTCTACTTTGTTTGTAAAGGCAGGTTTGTTTTTTCAGCTGGTAAAATTTAGACTTACTGCGTTGGTGGTATTTTCTGGCTGTTTTGGTTATTTAATGGCACAAGGTGGCTCTACCGATTGGGTCAAGCTAATCGCTTTGATCATTGGAAGTTTTTTGGTTACTTCAGGTGCCAATACTATCAATCAAATAATAGAAAAAGACTTAGATAAATTGATGAAGAGGACAGATGCGCGTCCTTTGCCTACGGATAAATTGTCCATACAAGAAGCGACCTATTTTACTCTGGCAGTCACTACCCTAGGTACATTAACACTTATTTTTTTTGTAAATGCTTTTACTGCTGGCCTTACGCTTTTCTCATTAATTTTATATGGCTTCGTTTACACGCCATTAAAGCAAAAGAGTCCTATTTCAGTTTTTGTAGGTGCTTTTCCTGGTGCGATGCCGCCGCTTATAGGTTGGGTTGCTTATACGGGTGCTCTATCTGCTGAAGCATTTATATTATTTGGTATACAGTTTATTTGGCAGTTCCCGCACTTTTGGTCCATAGCTTGGTTGGGAGATGAAGATTACAAAAGAGCAGGTTTTAAAATGTTGCCCAATGGTAACAAAGATTTTAACACTGCCTTTAAGATGATGACCTATACACTTTTCCTTATTCCTATGGGTGTACTACCTGCTCAATACGGGATGACAGGGCTCACCTCTGCATTGATTGCCATTGTTTGCGGAGCACTATTTTTAGTGCAGACTTTCTCACTAATGCGAACGGGCTCGAGAAAAGCCGCATTGAGAATGATGTTTGGCTCATTCTTTTATTTGCCAATCGTTCAAATCGCTTATTTGTTCGATAAAGTCTGATTACTTAATAATGGCAAAACCTATTCCTCGAACAATTGAATTATAATTAGTAAGAAAAATTAAAAAAAGCTAGATAAATATGGCTGAGTATATTCAAGAATCAGAAAGCGCTACCAAAAAATCAGCGTCCATGAATCCGAAGAAATTTGCGCTTTGGTTATTCATGGTGAGTGTGGTCATGATATTTGCATCATTGACCAGTGCTTACATTGTAAGACAAGCAGAAGGCAATTGGTATATCTTTGATTTGCCCTTGGTCTTTTATATAAGTTCTGTTATAATCTTATTGAGTAGTGCCAGCATGCAATGGGCAATTACAGAGGCTAAAAAAGATAATTTTGGCATGTTGAGATTAGCTATGAGCATTACTGCAGTATTGGGCCTCGCCTTTTTAGGTTTGCAATATTACGGATGGGTCGAACTTGTAGGTATCAATGTATTTTTTGTGGGCAACCCTTCAGGATCGTTCGTTTATGTTCTTACAGGTTTACATGGACTGCATCTGGTCTCAGGTGTAATTTTTATACTTTGGGTATTGTCACTTTCATTCAAATACAGGATACATTCTAAAAATTTGCTTTCTTTAGACTTATGTGCAACATATTGGCATTTTTTAGATGGTTTATGGATATATTTGTTCGTATTTTTGCTATTAAATAGATAATTGTATTTTTACGCTTCGTTATAAGCATTATTGATTTATTCTTTTTAAACTGTTTATCTACAAAATATGTCATCAGCAACTACAGTTGTAAAAAATCCGAAAGAGGATGTTTGGAATGGCGGAAAGTCGCCAATGAAAGCGAGCTACGGCAAACTAATGATGTGGTTTTTCTTGCTTTCTGATGCCTTTACTTTTTCTGCATTGCTCATTTCTTACCTAATGGTAAGGTTTACACATCCTCAATTTGAATTGCCCTATTCAGAGTTCTTCTTCTCTGATTTGCATTGGCCAATACCTGAGAAAGTATTTAATGCAGCTCCATTTTTACATGGTGCAGATTTACCACTACTATTTGTGGGTATCATGACCTTTATTTTGATTTTGAGTAGTGTCACCATGGTACTTGCTGTTGAGGCAGGCCATAGAATGGACCAAAAAGATGTTGAAAAATGGATGATCTGGACTATTATTGGAGGTGTTGCCTTTTTGGCTTGCCAAGCTTGGGAATGGTCTCACTTTATCCACGGAACAGAGGAGGGTTTGATTTTGAGCGATGGAACCAAGTTTTTTGGTGCCAATTTGGCTCATAATGAATACGGTCCACCGTTATTTGCTGATTTTTTCTTCTTCATTACGGGTTTCCATGGCCTGCACGTAACTAGTGGTGTTATACTCAATATCATAATTTTCTATAATGTAGTAATGGGTGTTTACCAAAGACGTGGCCACTATGAAATGGTTGAGAAAGTAGGTCTTTACTGGCACTTTGTAGACCTGGTTTGGGTATTTGTATTTACCCTCTTCTACCTTATTTGATTTATTCTTGTAAAATAAAAAATAATATAGTTATGGCATCTCATGATTCTAGCATGTCTCAAGAAGAGATAAGAAAGGCAAACACTAAAAAAGTAATCAGAATTGCATTGATTCTTTTCGTAGTTACTGTAATAGAATTTGCCTTGGCATTTATCTGGCCTGATGGTTCAGATAGAACACTTTTGAACGTTTTATTTATTGTTCTTACCATTGTAAAAGCTTTCTACATTGTTTCTGAATTTATGCACCTTGGTCATGAAGTGCCTGTGCTGATGTATTCGGTAGTACTGCCCCTTGTTTTTATTGTATGGTTGGTAGTAGCACTTATGAACGAAGGTTCTGCAATCTTTAATAGCTTTATGGGAGGATGAGAGAATCTACTTAAAAAAAAGGGAAGCAATATTAGTTGCTTCCCTTTTTTATTGCTTTTGGTCGAAACTTATAGCTCTGCGTAGTGCTCGAACTTTATTTATATCTGTATGTGTACTCGAATCTTCTTGAGCGCCCATTTTAATAGCAGAACCATACTTTTGTGCAAACGGCGAACTGCATGAGGCATGCACTTCAGAAATGCCTAAATTTAATAGGTCAGTTACATTTTGAGAGTTAATACCGCTGCCTGCAAGTATGGATATTTCATTGTTCGCTTCCTCGAGGAGCTTTTTTAAATTATCTAAACCTTCGTGGGCAGTTTTGGCTTTTCCTGAGGTCAATATCCTTTTAACACCTATTTCTTTTAAAAGCTTTACAGATTGCTTGATGGAAGTGACAGATACATCAATTGCACGATGAAATGTAAAAGGTAGGGGAGAGGCTGCTTTTACTGCTTTTAAAGTAAGTGCTTCATCGATTTCCAGATTCTGATTTAAAAAACCGCAAACGATACCATCTGCACCTAGGGCTTTAGCAATTTCTATATCTTCAAAGATTATTTCTAACTCGTTTTTAGAGTATACGAAATTACCCGATCGAGGCCTTATGAGTGCAAAAACTGGTATATTACTAATTTTTTTGGCCAGTTTCATAAATCCGTAGCTCGGGGTAAGGCCGCCTTCTCCTAAGCTGCTACAAAGTTCTATACGGTCTGCTCCGCCTTCTAGTGCAGCTTCTAAAGAGAAAGTACTATCTACGCAGACCTCTAAAAGTCTATCCAAAAAGTTTTCTGATTTTAATTATTCTCTGTTACCCTGTTAAAGTATTTTTTTAACCAAGAACTTTCTGCTGTAACTAGCCAGTTGTTCTCTAATTTTTCTTTGGTATCTACCGTATTATTAAAAGTTATGGATTGTGGCTGTACTTTACCACTTGCTATGGCTTGGCTAATTTCCTTAAAGTTAACTGTAAAGATTTGCTGGTCTTCCTCAAGAAAAGCTATTTGCATCCTATCGAACAAATCTATTTCTAGAATTTCCTCGATTTCCTTTAAAACCGCAACTGAACTATCTATTGAGCAACCAGAGGGTAAATTGGTGGTATTGTCGACTACTAGAATAATAAAGCGCTGATACATGACTTTAAAGGAAGCGGTCAGTTCGGATCCATGCGATTGCCAGCGGCTTATAAAGTTAGTGAGTATATCTTCAACTTTATTGAGTTCCCGCTCATTGAGCGTTTTGTTAGCTTGGTAAACCCAAACCCTAGAACTCGCTGGCAATTCAGAAAATTGTGCGTACATAATTTGCTATTTAATTAAATCATAATAAGGTTGTAGCTTGTTAAAGCTACAACTTATTACCTATAGCCACAAGTTCCGCAAGGTCTAAAACTTTCACATCTTGTTCTCTTTCCTTATTTTTCACGCCATCGCTCATCATTGTCATGCAAAATGGGCATGCTGAGGCAACTACCTTAGCACCTGTTGCCAATGCTTCTTCTGTACGTTTTATATTTATTTCTTTATTGCCCTTTTCTGCGTCTTTAAACATTTGGGCACCACCTGCACCACAGCACAATCCATTCTTCTTACAGTTCTTCATCTCTACCAAATCGGCGTCTAAAGATTCTAACACTTTTCTCGGTGCCTCATAAATGTCATTGGCCCTTCCCAAATAGCAAGAATCGTGAAAGGTGATTTTCTTACCCTTAAATTCTCCGCCATCCTGAATTTTAATCTTACCTTGATCTATTAATTCTTGAAGATAGGTAGAGTGGTGCAATACTTTATAATTACCACCTAGCGCAGGATATTCATTTTTGATGATATTGAAGCAATGCGGGCATGCTGTAACGATTTTTTTTACATTGTAAGCGTTCAAAGTTTCGATATTTTGAACTGCCTGCATCTGAAATAAAAATTCGTTGCCTGCGCGCTTGGCAGGGTCACCTGTGCAAGACTCTTCTGGGCCTAAAACTGCAAAAGAAATTTTTGCTGCGTTCAGTATTTTTACAAAAGCCAAGGTCACTCTTTTGTATCGGTCATCAAAAGAACCAGCGCATCCGACCCAAAAAAGAATTTCTGGTTGCTCATCTTTGGCAGCAAGTTCTGCCATTGTAGGTATATTAATCGTGTTGTTATCCATGAGTGTAAGGTTAATGCTTAATTAGCTTTTTTGCTGTTTTAATTCTTCTGCCCATTTAAAGCGATCTGTAGCAGGAAATGCCCAAGGTGCTTGGTTGTTCTCTATGTTAGAGAACATGGCATTCCAAGAGGCGGGCGTATCTGATTCCTCCATAGCAATGTACCTTCTTTGTTGTAAGATAATGTCTAAAGGATTGATATGGATAGGGCAAGCCTCTACACAGGCATTACAAGTAGTGCATGCCATTAATTCTTCTTTGCTTGTGTAGTCTACGTAAACGCCTTTGCCATCGTGTGCCTCGGCGCCGTGTTCATCTTTATATTTACCCAACTCTTCAGCTCTATCCCTCACATCCATCATTATTTTTCTGGGGGAGAGTTTTTTTCCAGTAATATTGGCAGGGCAAACAGATGTACACCTACCACATTCGGTACAACTGTAGGCATCCATTATGTTTTTCCAACTAAGGTCGGTAACGTCTTTGGCGCCAAAAGTGGCCACTTCTTCATCCACTTGTTCAGGATTCTCTGTGCCATTTTCCATACCCAGCATAATTTTTACTTCTTTGGTTACTGATTCCATATTTTCTAACTGACCTTTAGGTTTAAGATCAGAGAAATACGTGTTCGGGAATGCCAAGGCTATGTGCAAATGCTTAGAATAGGTAATGTAAACGGCAAAGGCCAAAATTCCTGCAATGTGTATCCACCAAGCAAACCTTTCTAGGCCAATGAGCAAACCTGTAGAAAGATTCTCAAAAAGTGGCACAAGTAAACCACTTATTAAAAAAGGGCCGGTCTGCGGATAATGCGAAGCGATATATTCACTACTCTCTGCACGGGTTTGCAAAACGGCATCAGTGCCGTTCATAGTGTATAAAGCTCCCATAAGGAGTATTTCCCAAATTAAAATAATGTTTGCATCAAGTGAGGGCCAACCGCGCATTTCAGGTTTCTGGAATCTAGGTACCAAGCCTGATTTTCTTCTTACCAAAAATACGATACAGGCAACTACTACACCTAAAGCCAAAAGCTCAAAGAAACCGATAAGTACAGGATAAAAGTCGCCTAATAAAGGGGAAAATAATCTATGCTGCCCAGTAATGCCATCTAAAAGTATCTCTAAAACCTCTATGTTGATGAGTACAAAACCAATATAAATGGTAAAATGCATTAGGCCGACAAAGGGGCGATCAAACATCTTTTTTTGCCCAAATGCGAGAAGAAGCATTTTTTTAAGCCTTTCAGGCCCGTTTCCACTTCTGTTTTCCGCTTTGCCCAGCTTTATGTTTCGACTTATGGCTTTTACTCTTTTGCCGATCAATACGCCCGAGGCAGTTAGCAAAGCTGCAAAACAAAGCTGTTGAAAAATGCTAATAAATATTTCCATATATGTATGTGTTATTGAGTTAAAGCTAAAAAAAAGTTATGCATGCATAATATTTCAAATATAAAAATAACGTAGAATCTAAAAAAAGTACAATGCTAAATATTAAGATAAAATGCTTAAATGTGCTTTAAAGTTTCGTCTCCTTATCAAAAACTGAAGCAAGAGAACCCTATATAAAAACAATAAGAAGTAGAAAAAAATGCATGCTCTACACTTAATAGAAACTGAGAATATGATTAGTGATTATACCGAATCGTGTAAAAACTTACAGCTAAAAGCTTTGGAATTATTGTTACTCTGCAAAAAGGGATATGACCTTATAATTGATGCTAGGCATGAGTAATACCGAGCCGACCATCATAGAATTTCCAATCTGAAGATATCTTTATTAAAGACTAGATCTCTGTGAGCGTTTCTTAAGTTTTAATGTAGTCCTAACTGATAACTTCGTCCGAATAACCCTTACTTTTTACCGACTGTCTTGCGCCAAAAAATTTTGTAGAAAGAGAGGTGATTGATTAAACAGCTAATTTATGGTATTTTAAAATGCATATATGCCTTAAAAGTACTAGTGTGCAAAGTATTGGGCAGATAAATTTACCGGTATTGCTAGTTAACAGATAAAGTATATAAGCGTAATGTTTTAATAGATATAATATCAGCTATTAGGTAAATAAAAGCTATTTCTAGCAAAACCCGCTCATTTAATAGCTTTACTATAAGCAACTTTACAACTGGTTACATGTAATAACATGTTAAATTTCGACGCAAACTGAAATGTTAATGGAATAGATTTTTAGCTAATGTATATCACTTAAGATATGTTAACAAATTAGCTAATATCATTTGAAACAGACTTTTACAACACTCTTTATCGGGATTTTAACTTTGATGTTCTCTTGGGCAATTACTACGGCAGTATATGGCCAAGGAGACTTTCAGGTTAGCGCAGGTAGCAGTACCTCTGGATGCGGCCCACTAACCGTAGGATTTGAGCCTATTCCTGATGCTACGAAAACACCTGCTGCAATAAATCCCTATATATGGGATTTAGGGAACGGTTCTAATTCTATATTAGAAGAACCATCGGCTATATACATCACCAATGGAACCTATGATGTAAACCTTACCATCAACTACACTGACGGTACCTCAGAAACCATTACAAAAGCAGATTTTATTACTGTTTTTGCAGGTCCCGTACCTAGTTTTACCTCTAACATTAGGGGGGGCTGTCTTCCGCTTACCGTAGAGTTCTACAACTTAACTGCTGTAGGAGATGCTGCCATTGATCCGACCAATGTAATTTGGGAATTAGGTTCTGGTGGTGTAGGATTTGGAGATACTGTTTCTTATACTTTTACCACTCCGGGTACTAAGGATATCAACCTTTTTGTAGAAGATGCCAATGGGTGTAAAAATGCAGTCACTATACCTAATTACATTACAGTAATTGATCAGCTTGATGCCGATTTTACTCCCGGAGAACAGGTTTCTTGCAATGATTTGACCGTAAATTTCAATCAAAATACCACTACTACAGCTGCAGGACCCTTTTTGTACGAATGGGATTTTGATAGTGATGGAGTTGTAGATGCCACAGGTGAAAATCCATCATACAATTTCACACTTACGGGAGATTCCACAATTTACGACGTTACCCTAACTGTTACAGACATACCTAGTGGTTGCACTGATACAGAGGTCAAAAATGGCCTCGTGAGGCTTTATGACTATCAGCAAGACTTTTCTGCTAGTCAGACCGAGTCTTGTTCACCAATGACAGTCATTTTTACTGATGATTCCAATGTAAATTTTCCATTTCAGACCATAGAGTGGGATTTTGATGGCGATGGCACCTATGACGCAACAGGAGCTACTGCAATACATACCTATACAAATACAGGAAATACTACAGATACCTATGATGTAACCATGCGTGTTACAGGGGGAGATGGTACATGTGGTGGCGTAATCACTAGAAATAATTTAATTACGGTACATCCAGAAATTAGGGCAGATATAGATGCGGATAGAAATCTCTTTTGCTCTCCGAGCTTTACTGTAGATTTTGATGGGTCTAATTCAGAAAATGCTACTATTTACAGATGGGATTTTGACGGGAACGGAACCATTGATGCAACAGGAGCAGATCCTCCGCCTTATACTTATACTGCCTATGGAACATATACAGCACGCCTTGAGGTAGAGAATCCTCTAGGCTGTACGCATGTAGAGACCATGATAGTACAATCTGAGCCTATACAACCCTTGTTTACAGCTACCGCACTAGAAGATTGCAACAGCCTAACCACTACATTTAATAATGTAACCACTTCATTGGTGCCCGTAACCAATTGGGACTGGACTGTGAGAGATCAAGGGGGTACCATTGTGGCTACTTCAACCGCTGAGAATCCCACACTTACCATTACTGGGGCTGGCATATATTCAGTAACTCTCACGGCTTCTAATGCCGAATGTAGCAATACTGTAACTCAAAATAATTTACTAAGAGTAGGCGTCCCACCCATAGACTTGGACTTTACACCTAGTCAGTTTACAGTTTGTAATAACTTTGCTATCGATTTCACAAACAGTTCCACGCTAGATGCTACCAATCCTTTTCCTGTAGAGTTTATCTGGGATTTTAACTACGATGGAGTAACCTTAGATGCCGACCAAATTACCAATAACCTAGCTACTGTGCCGACACACACTTATACAAATAGACCCCCCGGCCCGGTCACAGTAGCTTTGGGTTATCGCTCAAACGGTTGTGAGTACATCCTGCCCGGTCAGGTTTTTACACAGGTAATAGATATTCAGGCACCTGTTGCACGGTTCGATGATGTAACAGACGCCTGTTTTCCAGATACCTTGAGATTGTTCAATCAATCTATAGGAGACGATGTGCGCAATTGGACCATTACTGATCATTTAGGCAATGTAACGACAACTTCAGACAACGACCCGGTTTTGGTGTTTACACCAGGCACAGATGTAGAAGTAGAGCTTGAAGTGGAGAACAATGCAACTACCTGTATAGATATTATGCGTAGGGTAATTACTATGCCCCCACCATTACCCTATTTCAATACCACAGTTAGCGATACAGCAATCTGTGTCGATAATTCTATTACCTTCAATACAGGGATAAATGGAGCAGATAGTTATACTTGGTACATAGGCGATACTATCAGAAATGAGCAGAGCCCCACAGTACTTTTTACCACACCCGGCGCTTATGACACAAGACTCGAAATCGATTTTGGCAATGGATGTATTAAAGATACCACCATTACCGCATTAATAGATATTTTAGGGCCTGAAGTACGCATACAAGCCAATACACCATTGGCCGGTTGTGCACCTTTGCTCGTAGAGTTAGAAGATGTCTCTGTATCATCTTCGCCCATCATTAATCGCGCATGGGTAGTAAACAACGATACCATTTCAACAACCAACAATTTCTCTTATGTATTCGATTCGGTACTTATCCCGCAAAGTTTAACATATCCAGTTACCTTATCAGTAGAGACAGCGGATGGCTGTATTAGTTCGAGGTTTGTTGAGGTAAATCCCACAGGGCCACAACCCGATTTTTTGATTGATTCACTTAGAACCTGTGAGGAAATCATCGTTAGTTTTGAGGCCATAGAGGTGGATAGTACGGGTGTTGGACCGCTAACTTTCAATTGGTTTACAGATGCACCGGGCGTAAACTTAGGTTCGGGACTTACAGTTTCTGATACTTTTCCAGATGGTACTTGGAACGTTTCCTTAGAAGTAATAGATGCTAATGCCTGTAGAGATACGATTACTAAACCTATTGATGTGCTATTTGGTCCACCGCTACAAGCTAATTTTTCAGCGGTGCCCACTACCTTTGCCTGTCCGCCAGCAGCGATTTCATTTACGGATAGAAGTGTAAAAGCGCCTTCGGTAAATATAGTAAGTTGGCTCTGGAATTTTGGTGATGGCACCTTTTCAACCCTGCCCAACCCAGGAAAAATCTATAATGCTCCAAGTGATTACGATGTAAGATTAACTGTACGGGATGATGTGGGTTGCGTGAGCGACACCTTAATAGAAGATATTATCAAGGTAAAAGGGCCTGATGGCGTTTTTGATATCGTAGACCAAATCGGATTGGTGGATAGAAGAGGTTATGAGCCTTTTCCGGTTGAGTACCAAGGTACTTCAGATTCTATTGCCAATCAATATTCTTGGGACACAGGTGATGGTACTATCCTCCCATATGGTGCAGTAGGAGATTCTACAGCGACTTATACATACACAAACCCGGGTACATTTACTCCAAAAATGATATTAAGAGATCCTTTTGGCTGTGAATATGGCCCACCACCTCAGCATACGGTTACGGTACTACCTTGTCCAACGGTTGCGATAGCCAATCAAAACTTTTGTGAGTCAGATGGCGATCAAGTGATAAGTGCCTTCAATAATTCGCACAACATTACATTGGGTACCATTCACTACAGATGGTACTTAAATGGCTCAGGTACTCCATTCGCTTCAGATGTGGATCAAATTACAGTGATTGCGCCAACAGGCATCACCACAGACCAAACAGACAATTACAGGGTTGAGATTTGGGTAGAAGATGGCACAGATATAGTTTGTGCTAGTTCAGATAATTTTACAGTTACATACAGCCCTAATCCTTCGGCTGATTTTAGCTTTGCAGGTGACCAAGTATGCATTACCAGTGCGGGTGTTACGGTAGATTTTACCAATTTATCTACTACCACAGGAGGTACCGTACTAACCCGACTAGAATATGATTTTGATTACGATGGAAGTACTTTCGATATTGATGCAACGGTAAATAACCCAGTATTTAACCAAGTAACCAGCCATACATATACTACAGCTGGTAATTTCTTGGTTGCCATGCGAGTATATTCTAACAACGGTTGCGATGACCAGGTAGAAACTCCTGTACCTGTGGTAATCCACCCATTACCTGAACCAGATTTTAGAAGAAATGGCAGATGTGATGGCGACGCCATTACACTAAATGACAACAGTTCTATTCAATCAGGTACGATAGATTTTTATGAGTGGGATTTGGATAATAACGGTGCCTTTGAGGAA
>CAKZMZ010000406.1 GCA_937129345.1 uncultured Thalassovita sp.
CGCGTTTCAGCCTGCCAACGGTAGTCAGCTGCTTCACTAGAAGACAGGTAATACCTGCCTAATGCATGCGCTTCCCCATAAAATTCGCTTTGCCACTTTGTGGACTGTTCTTGTGCCCAAGTTGTAACTATTGAGCACGACACCAATAAGCAAGTGGCAATACCTTTCCCTGTAATCATGGTTTACTGCGTTTCCAAATAGGTTTTTGAAAACATCTGCTCATCTACACCTTGGTTGATGGCAAAATCGCTGTAGGCTACTTTGGTAAGATTGCCCGTTTGCTTATTTTCCACTTCCACGCGATACGCACGGAAAAAACCCGAATCGCCAACTGGCTTAATGTCATAGGCTTTGTAAATTTTGAGTAATTGGCCTTTTTCATCGTAAAAATCAGTACGAAGCATGAGGTGCGTTTCTTGATCTATCCAAAGTTGGCGTTTGCTGTATTGCGTGCGAGTGCCCTGCTTAGGCACTGCTTCAATGTGATAAGCGGCCCTGCCTTCCACATTCTCTTCGCCTAGCATTTTATATTCATACTCGTCCAAAGGTTCTGAAAGATAGGTAGAGAGATCTTCGTAGGTCATTTCTGTACCCATAAACCTATCAGAACGCTTACTTGCAGAAATACGCTTGCTTATGCGTAAAGCAGGAAGAAAAAGCCATTGATCGTCTTGCCTTTTACTGTGCTGCAAAGTAAGTGTAGCCGTACCTGCTACATCTTGCGGTGCGGTAAACTCTAAGAGCAAATTGTAAGTTTGGGCAGCGTCATTATTGCAAGATATGTGCTGTTGCAAAGTTCGGGTTTGGCTGCGCCCTGTTTTGCTGATATTGGTATAAGTGATGATACCTCTTAAATCTTTAATGGCCGTGGCCTTGCGGTAAAGCTGCATCACCTCCAAGGCACTGGGAGAAGTAAAGCCAAAAAGAAAAGGGAGTATTAAAAGATAAAAAGCGCGTATTCGATTCATTTCTGTTCTAATTAAAAAGTGAATGATGATTTAAAACAGACCTGTGATCTCGTGTATTCCACAGGTCATATCTGTAAAAAATTTTGATTGAGTCAGAGAAATACTCGATTCAATTGTGCCCTACATCCTATTTAAAAGCTAGTTTTGATTAGACACCACCCTACTACATAATTTTACTTTCGCTTCTAGCCTGCCGCCACTGCACGGTGCAATGGCCGATACAAAACCAAAGGATAGAGCAATAGTGTGTTCAGGAAAATAAGCAACATAGAGAAAGCCAACAACCAGCCGAAGTGCTGCACGGGCAAAAAGCCAGAAAAAGAAAGCACGCTAAAGCCTACAATGTTGGAAACCGCATCATAAGCAATGGCCCTACCTGTATGCATGCTCGTATATTCAAGGGCTTCATCGGGCATGAGGCGTTTGCGTATGCGGTAATAGCCTACTAAGTAATGCACGGCAAAGTCGATTCCTATGCCTACTACCATAGCAGTAAGTAAAGAGGTGCTGATGCCCAAACGAATGCCTATGAGGCCCATCAACCCAAATACCATTAATAAAGAAATGGCAATAGGTAAAAGGGTGAGCAAGCTTTTGGTAGCTGATCGAAAAACCACCAAACAGGTAAGGCCCACAATAAACAATGCCAATAATATATTTTCAATCTTCCCTTTTACAATGTACTTGCCTAAGGCTATACGATGCATCACATCCCCACCAAAAAGCAGGGCTTCACCTTCTTTTTCAAAAAAACGGGGCGCTTCCTGCTGTATTTGTTCGTACAACGCCTGATGCACTTCTGGGTCCGATGATTTGAGAAACACTTGGATTTTTGCCCGCATATCATCTTCTGTGCGCAAGGCAAAAACCTCACCCGGAGTGGCAGACATCTCGTGCAGCATTAAATATTGCGCTATTTCACTATTGGTAGGGCTTTTCCATTTTGCATCATTTAGCGTCTTGCCCAAGTGTTCCACTACATCTCGGTATGAATTGGTGCTGCCAACGCCGGGGAGCGTACCCAAAAAATCTTGAAAAGCAGCCATATCCTCAAAAAATACAGCATCTTTGATACCACCATAGGCAGTGGCATCCACCACAATATCCATTACTCTAACGCCGCCGAGTTGCTCGTTGAATGTTTCTGCTGCTACGCGTCCAGCATGCTCTTTGGGGAAAAATCGCAAATAATCATCGCCAATATTTATTTGCATTGAAAAATACACACAAGCAGGGAGTATGAGTAAGTAAATACCCGCTACGACCAATCGCTGCTGTTGTACCCAACGGGTAATAAGTTGCAAAGGCCGTACAATCCATCCTTCTTGGTATTCTGTACTTTTAGGAGGGCGTAGCAAAGCACAAGCGGCAGGCAGAAAGGTAAGGCAAATAAAAGTAGCTATCAAAAACCCAACTGCCCCAATGATGCCGAACTCCCTTAAAGAGGTAATATTGAAAATAAGTAAACTAGCAGAACCCAAAGAGGAAGTCACCCCTGTAATGAGAATAGGCATACCCATTTTTTCTAAGGTAAGCCTAGAAAGCTCGCGGCCTGAATCAGCAGCTTTGGCCAGTCTGTAATAGGCATTCATAAAGTGGATACCGTATGAAGAGGCCACGGCTACCATGATCACGGGCAAAGCATTAGATACCACGGTTACGGGCAATCCTATATAACCCATAAAGCCCATGGTCCAAATAATACTCATGATCACCATGCCTACGGGCAATAGTACGCCTTCTATCCTACGGAAACACAGATAAAAGCCTACAAAAATCAGTACAATAGCTATGGGTATAAAGGTGCGGGAATCTGCACTGATGCCTCGCTGCACATCTTCTACCAATACAGGCGCTCCGGTAATATGAATTTTTTCATCTCCTTGGTACTTTTCCGACAACTCCGTAAGGGCATCATAGACTACGCCGCCTTCAAAGCCTTCCGCAAGTGGTGCCGCAATTACGGCCAACTTTCCGCCTTTACTCACGAGCCTTCCGTTCACAAGCGGATTACCCTCTACATCGGCCTGTAATTGCAGCCACTCCTGTTGTTGCTGGGGCAGCTCATCTAGGAAACCGCCCGTTTCAAGTCCCCAATCACGATTGCTTATGTTGCGCAAAGTTGCCAAACTAAGCACCTCATCAGGCATTACCCCCGGGAGATTGGCCAACTCTTCTGAGAGACTTATGATTTTTTTTGCAATTTCGGGCCGAAAGCAGTTTTCTGATTCAATTCCTATCAATACTATACTGCGCTCTCCAAAGTGTTGCTTAGCAGCCTCAACTCCTTGGTTTATAGGGTCATCTTTAGGGAGCTCACCCGAAAAGCTATTTCGCTTTTCTAGTTTAGGAATGCCCAATCCTAGAACAACTGTAAACACCAAGCATAAGAATAATAGGGTCTTAGGGTGAGTAAAACTAAAGCTTAACAATTTTTGCATGGCTAAAAATTTCTATCTGAAAAATGAGTATATCGAAAAAATGGAGTAAGAATAAGCAGTTTGGAAACTGTTGCTTATGCTGAAGGAAGTGTTGAAACCTTTGCAACAAACAACGCTAACAAAGAAAATGTACTTAGAGCATTGAGAGACTACCCTTTTGGGTAGTTTTTAGCTTAATTGGTGAGATGCATCAAAGAAAAAGTCCATTTATAGGCCAAAAAGGGAATTTTTTAAGGTCAATCAGATAATTATTGGGGTTGAGAAGCTGCCAAAAAGACAATGCTAAACCACTCTTTTAGCAACTTTATTTGACAGGAGAAAACTTAAGCGCAATTGCAGATTCATCGGTTTTTCTTGCAGGTGTTCTGTAAAATAAATCAAGCCTTCTTTTTTGGGGTTTAATTCAGCTAATTCATTTTTGCCAAATCGTGCTTCTTTACGGAAACCGAGGTCGTATTTTTGTAAGACAGCGCGATTTAAACCTAAATTAGCCAGAAATTTGATCAGTAATTTTCTGTCAACCACTGTCAATTTCAGATTCTTTATATCGCTTGCTGCACTTAATTTACTAAGCCCATTTTTTAGTATAATGCCTGTAATCAAAAAGTATAAATCTGTTTTTTTACTTTTATCGAACAACCAGCCTTGTTTCAACTCTTGCTCCTTATTAAAATAGGAAAGTTCAAAAGTAAAGGTGGGCAAATCTCTATTGAGATAATGGATTTGAGCTTTTTCGTCTATATAGTAGAAAGTCTCTCCTTTTTCATAAATGAGGTCAATGCCTTGCAATTGCATAGATTTTTCTTCGATCCGTTGTAACGGATATTGCTTTTCTTTATAAAAGGCATCTAGATATTGCGCCAAAATTTTTTCTGCGGCCATATCTCGATCAAAAGAATGCATAAATCTCTAGCAATTTCAAGTACTCAATTTACAAAACTCAATGAGCTATAGATAGCCTCAAAGCTATGCTATGCTGAATTTAGCAATGATACATTCAAAAAAAAAGCATCTGCTTTATACAGATGCTTTTCGCCCAATCAAAAAAATCAAGACAAACAATCAGTTTTTATAAATTCTGATTACTTGTTCTAGTTGATGAGAATAAACCCTTTTGAAAGTATCTTTTTTTGCAGCGGGATTTTTTCTGTTTTCCATAGTTTAAAAAATTTGGGCGTATAAAAATTTCCTTTTTGGATGCCCAAATCTCTATGGAATCTTTTAATTTTTTTTTGCTGAAACGCCCATTTTATTTCAAATGTAACTTTTCCAGCAAATTTTTATAAAAATCTATGGCAAAATAAATTGATTAAGCACTAAAATCATCTACTTTGGCATAGGCTTCTATTACTGCCATATCACCTTCTTTTCCCGATTTAGAGTTGCCATGCTCCATGCCTAAAATTCCATCAAACCCTTTTTCGTGGATGTGCTTAAAGATATTTTTATAATTGATTTCGCCAGTCGTAGGCTCTTTTCTCCCAGGATTGTCCCCAATTTGAAAATATGCCACCTCATCCCAAGCTTGTTCTATATTAGGAATGATATTGCCCTCAGTGATCTGCTGATGGTAAATATCGAATAGAATCTTGCAGGCAGGGCTGTTAACGGCACGGCAAACCTCGTAAGCCTGAGGTATTTTAGACAAAAACATGCCAGGGTGGTTAAAAAAGTTGAGCGGTTCTAAAACCATGACCAAACCTTCGGGCTCTAAAATCTCGCTTGCCCTTCTTAAAGCATTTACCACATTGGCGGTTTGGTAGCCCATGTCTTTCCTTAGGTCCACATAGCCCGGGACCACGGTCATCCACTTGGCATTTACGCGTTTAGCCACTTCTACAGAGGTTTTTATATCACCGAGAAATTCATCCAATTTGTCCTTATCACCACTTGTAAGGTTTGGCTCATTCCAGTAAATATTGTGTGCCACAAATACACCCATCTGCATTCCACTTGCATCCATTTGCTTGGCAATTTTCTCTTGCATACTTACATCTCGCTTTTTCATGCCATTATCTTCCATAGCTGTAAAGCCCATATCTGCCATAAACTTAAGCTGATCGATCAGATCATCGCCAGCTGCATTTTTAAACATACCGAAATGTGGAGCGTATTTCAACTTAAAATCATGTTTGCCGGCCGAGGCCTTTCTCGTTGCCTTGCCAAACAAATTGCTTCCGGTTATACCAACTGTTGCGGCACTAAGGGTGCTGTTCTTAATAAATTTTCTTCTATCCATAGTTACTATTTTTAAGTTGCTTTCTATTAATCCTCAATTTATTAAAATACCGGATAATTTAAGATATACCTGATTTTAAAACCCAAAAAACCTTTGCCAATCAAGATTAATTTTAGATGAAAGTCGTATGGAGCAAATACCGCAAAAAATACCCAACTAGCTTTATTGCCGAATCATTTAGAAATGACTGAAAAAATCGCTTGTTTTGAAAAAAATATACAAACATGAAAACAGTCATTTTTAAAAAACCGGGCATCCCTAAAGAAGCCCTTGAGATTATTGAAAACGCCAAATTACCCACACTAAAAGAGGGACAGGTAAAAGTTAAAGTAATAGCCGCCAACATTAACCCTTCAGATATAATGTTTATACAAGGCCTTTATGGCTTAAGGCCACAACTCCCCTCGCCAGCTGGTTTTGAGGGCGTAGGTATTGTAGAAGAAGTGAGCGAAGGCGTACAAATAAAAAAGGGCACAAAAGTAAGTTTTGCCTCAATTGGCGCTTGGGCAGAATATGCCATAACAGAAGAAGCCTCTCTCATTCCGATTCCTCCAAACATACCTGATGAAGTAGCTGCCCAACTGTTTGTAAATCCCTTTACGGCTTTTGCACTATTGCACGAAGCAAATCTAGGTGAAGATGACTTTTTACTACTCACCGCGGGTGGTTCTACTTTTAGCCAATTGGTGATACAACTTGCTGCAAAACAAGGCATCAAAACCATTTGTACCGTTAGGCGAGATACACAAATAGCGCAACTAAAAGAACTTGGTGCCCACGCTGTAATCAATACAGAAAAAGACGACCTTATAAAAAGTGTAATGGCCCTTACCGAGAAAAAAGGCGCTAAAGTTTGCATGGATGCAGTAGGAGGCAAACTTGCTGGCGAGGCATTGCATTGTTTGGCCAAAGGTGGTAAAATGCTGGTTTATGGCATGTTAAGCTTACAAGAAAGTACTTTACACAATGGCATCATGATATTTAAAAACTTAAAAGTAGAAGGTTTTTGGCTAACCACCTGGCTTAAATACACAGATTCAAATGTAGTTAAAAAGGTTGCCCAAGATGTAATTACAGCTTTTAGCAAAAAAGAACTTAAGGTTTTTATAGAAAAAGAATACAGCTTAGATGAAATAAAGCAAGCCGTACAGCATGCCGATAGCGAAGGCAGAAAAGGTAAAATCATCGTAAAAGTATAAGATTGCCCAACGCTAAATCTAGATTCCAAAAGGCTGGCTTGTTATTAAACATTTTAATAAAGTTTACTTAATTGAAACTTACAAACCAACAAAAGAAATACATAAAGCTTGCGCTTAAGCTTAGCGTAACGGGGCTAGCGCTTTATTATGTTTTCAAAAAAGTTGCCTTTAAAGAAATTGTAGAGGTCATTTCTTTTGTAAATCCTTTTTGGTTGATTGCCAGCTTTTTGATTTTCAATGTATCTAAAATAGTGGCATCGTTTAGGCTCAGGCATTTTTACGAAGCTTGCGGAGTTCCACTAGAGACTGTTTATAATATAAAACTGCATTATTTAGGCGCTTTTTATAACTTATTTTTACCTGGCAGCATTGGAGGCGATGGCTATAAAGTGTATTTGCTTAAAAAATCTCATGATGTAAAAACCAAGCACTTGATCAGCGGCACGCTACTAGACAGGATCAATGGTTTGGCCATTTTATTTCTGTTAACCTGCATTTTTGTGTATTTCAGTGCATTTGCCATAGAATTCCCTTGGCTTAAGTGGCTAGCCATTGCAGGCGGTATTTTGGTTTTGCCTATTTTCTATATTTTTTGCTTACTGATATTCCCCATTTTCCAGAAAAAGTTTTTTGTAGCCTTGTATTTATCTACAGGCGTTCAATTGTTACAGGTTGGATGCGCGATAACCTTACTTTTCTCTTTGGGCATTTTCAGCAGTTTAATGGATTACCTCACTTTGTTCGAGGTTTCTTCGGTAGTGGCGGTGCTACCTTTTACAGCCGGTGGGGTCGGTGCTAGAGAACTCGTTTTCTTGTATGGCACTCAATATTTAACTATTGAAGAGGCTAGCGCGGTGGCTTTTGCACTGCTCTACTTTGCCATAACTGCGCTTACGGCTCTACTCGGAATCTTGTTTTCTTACAAAATAGATAAAGTAGAAACCGTAAATGCCAAAAGCTGAAAAGTATTTATCGAAAGTATTTATCCATATATCGAAAGATTGACAATGTAAATCGATATAAAAAAAATTGAATCGAATTGCTATCTATATTTGTCCTATATCAAAATGGAATACTTATCCATTGTGATTTAAGTAGGATATTTTAAGGATTATTTGGTTTAATTGTTAAAGCTAAGAGCTCACTCCGATTCGGGGTGAGTTCTTTTTTTTGCTCACACCCAACACTTACAAAGTCTTAATTCTACATCTTGATCAAAAACAGGAACTCTGCCCTCTACTTTTCTTTAAAAGAAATTTAAACCGACGTTTTTGCGGGAGATATCTGTTCAACTGCTTCTTTCTACCTTATATAGCCATTTCCCACATTTGTTAAATGATGCACTAAAGCTTCAGATTCATAATTTTTCTATAAATTCGCCCCAAGACAAAAGCTTTTTTAGCATTTTCTGAACATTTTTTAGACATGAATTTTACCCGAGTCTTACCATACATAATTAGCATTGTTGTTTTTTACCTGGCAACTCTCTCCTATTTTTTTCCAGAGTTGATTGAAGATAAGAGCCTTGGCCAAACAGATATTGTACAGTTTGAGGGCATGTCTAAAAGGTCTGTAGATTACAAAAAGAAAAACGATGGCAAACAAGCCCTTTGGAATGATGCCATGTTTTCAGGCGTACCAGATTATTTAATTGCTACAGGAGTACCCGAAAAGGCACTGCAAATTATTAAGCACATCACCCACGGCTTGATCAGCAAAAAAACCTCGGCGCATTTGCTTTTTACTCACATGTTTTGCTTTTGGATCTTACTACTGAGCTTTCGCGTAAGACCTTGGCTAGCTATGATCGGCGCACTTGCTTTTGCATTTTCTTCCTACAATATCATCAATGTTGAAGCGGGCCATGTTACCAAATCATGGGCTATTGCGTATTCAGCTTTAGTTCTAGCCGGTATTCATCTCATTTTTAGAAAAAAAATGATTTTGGGCTTTGGCATACTAGCCGCTGGGCTTGCTATACAAATCGGTGCACCACACTATCAAATTACTTTTTATTTAATATTTGTCTGCCTCGCTTATGCCATTAGCGAGCTCATTTTTGCAATTAAAGAGAATAGAATACCTCTTTTTGCCAAACAGTCTGCCGTGATCATCTTAGCAATTGTATTGGCATTTGGTACGGCAATAGCCAGGTTATGGATGACCCAAGAATACACGCCTTTCTCTATAAGGGGAGAACAATTGCTTACTTCTACAGAAGAGGGCAATAGCAATCAAAAAAAGGAGGGATTGGACAAAGAATATGCTTTTAGTTGGAGCCAAGGTAAAATGGAGACTTTTACACTGCTAATTCCTTATTTTTATGGAGGTGGCAGCGGAGAAATGTTAGAAGAAGGCAGTAATGTTTATGAAACCATATCGAGAAGTTTTGGCAAACAGCAAGCAGATAGACTTACGGGAGTAGGCCCTGTAGTACCTCTTTATTATGGAGACCAGCCTTTTACATCAGGGCCGCTGTACATGGGAGCCATTGTTTGCTTTTTGTTTATACTAGCTATGCTTGTACTGCCCAATAACTTAAGATGGTGGATTTTGGCAGGCGCAGTTACCTCCATGATGTTTGCTTGGGGCAAAAACCTATCTTTTTTTAATTATTTCTTATTCGATTACTTTCCTGGCTTTAATAAATTTAGATCCGTCTCTATGGCGCTGAGTATGACCATGATGCTCATGCCTTTAGCAGGTATTTTAGCCATAGATAAATTAATGGAGGTAAAACTTGATAATATTTTAAAGAAGAAAATGCTTTATGCCCTGATCGCTACAGGTGGCTTGGCATTATTGATTGGCGTATTTGGGGGCATGGGTAGTTTCAATACCCCTGCAGACACGACCTTTCCGCAAAGACTGGGCATTAATGACAATAATGTAGCCGGTGACTTTGTAAAAGCCTTGCGCGCAGACCGACTTTCTTACTTGAGAAAAGACGCTTTTCGATCTGCAATTTTAATTTTCGTAGCCGGAGGGATTTTATATGTGATGCTCATTGGTAAATTATCTAAAGGAATATTTTTAGCAGCACTTGGCGTTTTAATGGTTGGTGATGTTTGGTTGGTAGGCAAAAGATACCTATATGCAGAACAATTTAAAAAGAATGCGGTAAAGCAAGCGCATCAAAAATCTGCAGCAGATGAATTCATTTTAAAAGATAAAGATCCGCACTACAGGGTATTTACAGTGGGCAATTTTGATAAAGAAGCCCAAACCTCATATTATCATAAATCTATTGGCGGTTATTTCGCTGCCAAGCTAATGCGCTATAAAGACTTGATAGAAAGGAAAATCTACCCTGAGCAAAATACCATAATCGGTGCTTTAAGAGCAGGTAATCCTCCTAATTACAATCAATTGCCAGCGCTTAATATGCTTAATGCCAAATACATAAAATATGGAGACAAGGCAAATCAGGTGCTTAAAAATCCTGCTGCTTTGGGCAATGCATGGTTTGTTAGTAATGCCAAAAGCGTTGAAAATGAAGACGAGGCTATGAGCGCCCTCAATGGCCTAAACCCTGCTGAAACTGCAGTCGTCAATACTAGCGATTTTGAAATTGGTCAATCTTCTTTTCAAGTAGATAGCACTGCTGAGATAACTCTCACAAATTATGACCAAAGAGAAATCACTTATCAAAGCAACAATCAGAATAATGGGCTTGCCGTCTTTTCAGAAATATACTATCCTGCAGGTTGGACTGCTACCATTGATGGAGAACCGGTGGAAATACTCAGGGTAAATTATGTGCTCAGAGCATTAGAAGTACCGCCTGGTAAACATGAAATAAAATTTAGTTTTAACCCAGAATCTTATACCACAGGAACTACCATCTCATCGATTAGTGGATACATAGTTGCTCTAGCACTGTTATTTTCTTTAGGGTTTTCAGCTTGGAAAAGATATGAAAAAATCAAAACCGATAATGCTTAGAGCTTTTCGGCCAGATTATCTGCTTTTGAAGAAAACTCAGATAAGTAATTGTTGATCTTGCTTGATAGTAAGCGAAGGTAAGCCTCTGAAACAAAATTAACTTCAGCCTCACCAATTTCATGTGCTGCCATACCTAAACCTGCGTACCACTCGTCATGCAACAAGATCGGCCCTGAGGGAATCATGGTAGAAAGCCTCGCCGCAGCATTTAATTTTTTTTGTGCACGCAGTATGGTCTTGGAGCAATTTCTCCATTGTGGTTCAAAAGCAGGCACGCCCACTACAGCTAAAGAAATCCTCAAAATAACACCAAGCATTTTCATGGCGGTCAATATCTCTCCACTGTAATAGCCAATGTCAAATGCCACTTTTTCTGGCGATACATCTCTCAGCTTTTCTTCAAATCCACTATAACACATTCTTGCCCAAGAAAAGTAAGCCTCAGGAAACTCAGGGGGTGGCATGATGTGCACTTTTTGTTGATTGGCGAAATTTTGTACAGAAAGCAGGTCTGCTACCGCTGATTGGGTATCAGCCTTTAGGGTTTTCATTTCTGCATTTACTTTCTGGAGTAGCTCAGGATGCGGAAAGTCGACATAATGACTCAGTAATTCCACAGAATTGAAATAACTGCCTGACCAAGTAGCTTTGTAGCCCGCTAAAAAAAAATCTTTTGTGGAAATCATATGAAACAATTGTAAAGGTAACGGCGCTACCCCTACTTTGTTTGATGCTTAAAAAGTATAGCAAGCCCAAAGATTTATGTGTACAGCATTTTTTAAAGAACTCTTATATATTACCTTTGCGACCAATTTATACATTCCCATATCTATCTATATAAAACAGTAAAAATGCCTAGAAATCACGATATCAAATCAGTCCTCATCATAGGGAGTGGTCCTATTATTATTGGTCAAGCTTGTGAGTTTGATTATTCTGGATCTCAAGCAGCCCGTTCTTTACGAGAAGAGGGCATAGAGGTGACCTTGATCAACTCCAACCCAGCCACCATTATGACAGATCCCGTCACTGCTGATAATATCTATCTAAGGCCTTTAGAGCAAAAATACATTGTTGAAATCTTAGAAAAACATCAGATAGACGCTGTACTACCGACCATGGGTGGGCAAACTGCACTTAATTTGGCCATAGACTGCGACGAAGCCGGTATTTGGGAGGAGTACAATGTAAAAATAATCGGTGTTGACATCAACGCGATACAAACCACTGAAGACAGAGAGCTCTTCAGAAAAAAGATGATTGAGCTTAACGTAAATGTATGTGAGGGTAGAATTGCTCGCTCTTTCTTAGAGGGAAAAGAAATTGCCCAAGAAATCGGCTTCCCCTTAGTGATCAGACCTTCTTTTACTTTAGGAGGTACCGGCGGTGGCTTTGTTCATTCTAAAGAAGAATTTGACAAAGCGCTCACTAGAGGTTTACATATGTCGCCTGTGCACGAAGTTTTGATAGAGCAGAGTATTTTAGGCTGGAAAGAATATGAGCTAGAATTACTAAGGGATAATGCGGGCAATATCATCATCATTTGTTCTATTGAAAACGTAGACCCCATGGGTGTACACACTGGCGACTCTCTAACTGTAGCACCTGCCATGACCCTGCCCGATACGGTTTACCAAAACATGCGAGACCTTGCTATTAAAATGATGAATGGCATTGGGGAATTTGCCGGAGGTTGTAATGTGCAATTTGCCGTTAATCCCGATGACGACTCCATTGTAGGCATAGAAATAAACCCTCGCGTTTCGCGCTCTTCTGCATTGGCGTCAAAAGCTACGGGCTACCCAATTGCAAAGGTTGCCGCTAAATTGGCCATAGGCTATAACCTAGACGAACTAAAAAATGCCATTACCGGAAGCACCTCTGCATTTTTTGAACCTACTTTAGATTACGTAATCGTAAAAATACCTCGCTGGAATTTCGATAAATTTCAGGGAGTAGACAGAAAGCTCGGCCTGCAAATGAAGTCTGTTGGCGAGGTAATGGGCATTGGCAGAAATTTCCAAGAAGCCTTGCAAAAGGCCTGTCAGTCGCTAGAAATCAAGAGAAACGGATTAGGCGCTGATGGAAAAGGCTTTGAGAAGCAGGAGCACATCTTACCAGGTTTAGAAAACCCTAGCTGGAACAGGATATTCCTTATTTATGATGCCTTTAAACTTGGGGTTTCTCTTCGCACCATACAAAAACTCACCAAGATGGATAAATGGTTTTTGTACCAGATAGAAGAGTTGGTAGAACTTGAGAAAGAGATTGAAAAATATAGTTTAGATTCAATTTCAAGGGAATTGATGCTTTTGGCAAAGCAAAAAGGCTATGCTGACCGGCAAATTGCCTACATGATTGGAGCACTCGAGAGCGAGGTGTATGAAAAAAGGAAAGAAATGGGCATTAGGCGTACTTGGAAACTCGTGGACACTTGTGCCGCTGAGTTTAGCGCTCAAACCCCATACTATTACTCTACTTTTGACGAAGAGAACGAATCCGTATCTTCAGACAAGAAAAAAATAGTAGTACTTGGTGCAGGGCCAAATAGAATCGGACAGGGCATTGAATTCGATTACTGTTGTGTTCATGGCGTTTTGGCCGCTAGAGAGAGCGGCTACGAAACCATTATGATCAATTGTAATCCTGAAACGGTTTCTACGGATTTTGACATTTCGGATAAACTTTACTTCGAGCCGGTATTTTGGGAACACATCTACGAAATTATCGAACACGAAAAACCCGAAGGTGTAATTGTACAGTTGGGTGGGCAAACCGCGCTTAAACTAGCGGAGAAGTTGAACCGATATGGGATAAAAATCATCGGCACTAGCTTTGAAGCACTCGATTTGGCCGAAGATAGAGGTAGTTTCTCAGATTTGCTCAAGAAAAACGATATCCCTTATCCTAAGTTTGGAGTGGCCAAGAACGCCGATGAAGCACTTGAAGTTTGCCAAGACCTTGGCTTTCCACTACTTGTAAGACCTTCTTATGTATTGGGCGGGCAAAGCATGAAAATCGTGATCAACGAAGAGGAACTTGAGGATCATGTGGTGAGAACTTTGAGGAAAATACCAAATAACCGCATCCTGCTAGACCACTTCTTAGATGGTGCTATAGAAGCAGAAGCAGATGCCATTTCTGATGGAAAAGATGTTTACATTATCGGTGTAATGCAGCATATAGAGCCTGCGGGTATACACTCGGGCGACTCCTACGCTGTATTGCCGCCTTATAATATTGGCGATCTTCTTTTGCATCAGATAGAAGATTATACCAGAAAGATTGCAATTGAATTGAAGACTGTTGGCCTGCTAAACATACAGTTTGCTATAAAAGATGACAAAGTCTACATAATTGAGGCTAATCCAAGGGCTTCTAGAACGGTACCTTTTATTTGCAAAGCTTATCAAGAACCATATGTAAAGTATGCCACGCAAATTATGCTAGGAGAGAAAACATTGAAAGATTTTAAGTTTGACCCAATTAAAAAAGGATATGCCATAAAAATACCTGTTTTCTCTTTTGATAAATTCCCTAATGTAAACAAGGAATTAGGACCAGAGATGAAGTCTACGGGCGAAGCCATCTATTTTATAGACGATTTGAGAGACGGGTTCTTTAGAAAAATTTATTCAGAAAGGAATCTTTATCTTTCTAGGTAAGTAAAGCTGACCGTAACTTAAACATATTTTGTTTACAGACCTTAAGTTGTGTGCTGCAATATAAAATGGATTGAGAACTGTAGCATATTAGAAAATTAATAAGGGCAGATTAGGATACCATACCGAAACATCTGCCTTTTATTAAATTTGCTTCTTATTCTTGATCTGTTCTTTAAAGTGGCCATTGCCTAAAAATCCCACGAAACCATTACATAAAATAACAAGTTCTTATCTAAAGGGTATAAAAAAATATTGCCAAATTATTGACCATGATTTTCAAATTTCTAATAGTTTCAATACTGATCATTTACTTACTTGCCAGATTTTGGGGCTTTATCTATAGGGTAATCGCTGCTTTTCAAGGAAAGGATACTACGGGGCGTTTTCAAAAAAAACAAGATTCAAATAAAGGTTACGAAACCCGTGAGCAGGACAATATGAGAATATTTATACCCAAGAAAAACAATTCAGGTAAGCGCTCAAAAGAAGGCGAATACGTAGATTATAAAGACATCAAAGACGATTAGCAAATATATTTGTGCACATAAGAGTTTTAAAAAAGTTTTGCTTATTCCATCCCAAAATCTATTAGCTTAGTAAGCCCGTCGCTCAAAATATTTAAGTCTTCTTGTTGCAGAGGATGATGCCCTAAAAGTAGGGCTTGAACGTACATCACTTTAATATACAAACTCAGCTTATCTTCTTGGCTTAAAGCGATAAGTTTCTTTACAACAGGGTTTTCCAAATTAAAGCAAAGCTTGGCATAACCACTTATAAATTCATTTTTGGCCAGTTCGTTCATAATGCCTCCCCAAAGAGTGTTATCATCATTTGGCTTTTTCATTGAATTTAAGAAAGCCGTAAACTCATCTTTGCTATAAAGCGTCGCTAAGTTAGATGGATTAAATTTCTTTAGAATGGCTTGGCATTTATAGTCTTGCAGTACAGAATTGGCAATTTTCATAAAATAGGCGGCTTGCTCTTTTTCTGTAGGGAGCGGTTCTTCAAAATTCTCTATAAAGTGCTCCGTATTTACTTGAACGATTGTTTTTCCCTTTTGTAGTCGCTCTAGTTTTTCGAGTAACTCGCGCTTGTAGGTATAGCCCGAGTTTATAATGGGTATGCCTTGCGCGGCAGCTATACCAGCAATTTGCCTAAATTCGTCTACATCAGGAATGTGCCTAATTTCATGAGAGATTTTTTCGAACTCAGGCAGGGTCAGATTGCCGCGATCTGTCTCAAATGGAACATAGGGTATGATGATTTTAAAGAATTCATCGTCATGAAGCGCCAAAGTATTCATGGCGTGATAATGCAAAACGTACAAGCGCTTTAATTTCTCAGGCGAGTTTTCTTCTAGCGACATCAAATATTCTTTGATCAAATCGCCCAATTCGTTTCTAGTTTTTCTTAGTTGTTTGTCTTCATAAAAAGCTTCTCTAGATGCAGTAGGTCTCAAAACCTCTGTATTGATAATGCACTTGACAAAAAATGCCCAATCTGGCAAAAGGTTGTCTGCCTTTTCAGAAATAAGCATATGTTTAAGATACACCTTGTGCGTAACTTTTGCAGAAGGACTTACTTCGTGAGGTAAGATGTAGGCCACGCCCTGCGTATCTCCATCTGGAGTTAATAATGGAATGTAATCAGTGAAGGTGATACCAAAGTTATCTTTACCATAATCGAGTATGGCTTGTTTTTCTATTTCTTCATCTTCGAAATATACTTCCCAGGGAGCCCTAACAGCATTGATCAATTTCTTTTCTGAACCAATTATGACGTTTACAGGATAGGGCAAAAGCGCTCCGTACAAATGAAGGGTTTCTGAGAGTTTTTCTACATCAAAATAGGTTTCCTTTCCCTTTTTTGCCTGAATAAAGATTTTTGTTCCTGCATCATAATCCCCTTCAAGTTCTTTATATGAATATGAGCCATCAGAGCGGCCTCTCCACTCAATTGCTTTTTCGGCCTTTACAGATTTGGTGATCATAATTATCTCATTGGTCACCATAAAGCAAGAAAGTAACCCTATACCAAATTGCCCGATAAAGTCTTTGCGCTTTTTTTGCAAGGCATCTCGTTTAGAACTTGATCCGATACTCGACAAAAAAGCGTGCACTTCGTCCATGGTTAGGCCTATGCCGTTATCTTCAAAAATAATCTGAGCTGGCATATCCATTTCAGCCGCTATCAATTCTACTTGCACCTCTGCTTTAAACGACCGATCCATTTGGCTTCTTGCGCTAATGGCATCAGTAGCATTTTGTAGCAATTCCCTAATAAAAACCTTTTCCTCACTATATAGGTGATTTGAGAGAATATCGATGATTCCTCCCAAATTCACCTGAAAATTATGTTCTTTCATATTTTTCTAACTTCAATCAACTAGTAAACTAACTATAAGCACATCAGTTAGCAATATTTTGCTTTTTCTTTTATAAATCTGGAACAGCCTAAAAACTGATGAGACTACCACTAAATTTTTTTGATTTGGCAAAAGAGATAAATTGAAATGGGATGTGACAATACTTTTTTAGAATGCTATTTAGTCATTTCAACCTTTTATACCATTTATTTTACAAGAAGGGAAAATTAAATGTTAGACAAAAAAAAAGAACCCAATCCAACTTGGATTGAGCTCTATTGATTTAACAATTAAACCAAATAATCCTTAAAATATCCTACTTAAAGTCAAATACACAATTAATTGACTTGTGCAATTATATGGTAATGTGGTATTTCATGTAATCAGGATTCGATTAAGGTTAAAATTAACTCGATTAATAATGCTTGAAAGCAGACTAGTTTAAGAGACTTATTTTCAATAAGTTATAAGAAGATAATTGCAGCTTTTACAGAAAACTGAGCATAGCTTTCATTCTAGACCCAACTTCAGTACTTAGACAAAATCTCCAAGTAACACTTATAAGAAAAATACCATCATATCAATAATTCAATCTATATTTAATGGTTTTGTACAATTATTAGCATTTAAAATGTAGTTTTAAAAAGCAATGCATTAATAAATTGATACTGAAGATATAATTTTAGAATACATTTTTGCTATATTATTAATATTTTTAACTTAAAATAATAATAATTAAAATTTTATAAATATTTGTTTGAAATATTTGCAACATATAGGCAGCAGAATTACATTTGTATCAATATTTCACTGTAGGGTGATGAAACTGGCAGCCATGCCCTCCTATCCCGGGGGTGAGGAAACAGGAAAAATCTTGAAGAGTTGTTTGTATATCATCCGTACGATCAACTTCTCAACGGCTAACTACCTCGTGAAGGTTCGAATCCTTCCCCTACAGCTAAAAGTTCTTTTATTTAATGAATATCATTCCACTGTAGGGTGATGAAACTGGCAGCCATGCCCTCCTATCCCGGGGGTGGGGAAATCAGGAAAAACCTTGAAGAATTGAGCACATGGTGAGTGTGCCGAATTCTTCATCGGCCAACTGCCCCGTGAAGGTTCGAATCCTTCCCCTACAGCTAAAAGTTCTTTTATTTTAATGAATATCATTCCACTGTAGGGTGATGAAACTGGCAGCCATGCCCTCCTATCCCGGGGGTGGGGAAATCAGGAAAAACCTTGAAGAATTGAGCACATGGTGAGTGTGCCGAATTCTTCATCGGCCAACTGCCCCGTGAAGGTTCGAATCCTTCCCCTACAGCTAAAAAGCTCTTTTATTGGGCTTTTTTAATGACTTGCTTTTTTCTTCCAATACCTTAATAGACCTGTTACGCTCATAAAAGAAGGATTTGCCGCTTCGTACTTGTTTAAATCTTGCTCCGCAACTCCAAAATCTAAAAGCTGTTGGTTTACAAATGCCTTAAACTCAGGAATAATAGCACTGACCTCTTCGGAGTTTTCAAACTTAGGTTTCATCCAATCTGCCCAGCTCAGCAAAGTTTCTTCTAGATGATTCAGGTGCTCAACCTTATTTTCTACCTTTCCAAAATGAGTGAGATAAAGCGTATCAACATCCAGCCCCTTAACTTTTTCAATCGATGATCGCCAATCTTCTACGTTGATATCGGGCGGAGGACAGGGGGGAACTACCATTCCATCTTTTCCAATTTTTACCCCTGCTACATCGCCTGTAAATAAAACATTGTCTACCTGCCATGCGATATGATGCACAGCATGTCCCGGTGTAAAATGCGCTTTAAAAGACTTCCCACCAAATCTCACGGTTTCCCCATCATCCACAGCATGTAAAATATCCTCTGGAATTGCCTTCATTTTGCCCCACAATCGATCCATGTCATCTTTATAGATCCTAGCAGCCGAAGCCATTAATTTGGAGGGATCAGCTAGATGCTTATACCCAAACGGATGGACGTATACCTCAGCGCCTTGTTCTGCCAAGGCCCAAGCTGCTCCGGCATGATCTAAATGGATATGGGTTAGCAAAACCTTTTTTACATCTTTTATGCTGTAACCTAGCTTTTGTAGCTTTTGCTCAAGAAAGGCATAGGTAGAATGCGGGCCAGATTCTACCATTAAAAGCCCTTCCTCTGTAACCACAATATAACTTGCAATGGCTTCTTTGATCCCTAAAAAATTCAAATCAATCGTGCGTACTTCCATTTTGTAATTTATTGATTTTCCAAAAAATATATTTTCAGTTTTGTGATGCAACCTTAACTAAGCGAATCAATGCATTTAATGCTTTTATTTTCTCTTTGAAGTTGGATTGTAAGAAAGTCTATTGTAAGACCTAAACCTCAAAATAAGGATTTTAACTGCAACTGTAAACTTATTGCCTTATATTTAATGATAGGGAAAAAATGTGGTAAATATGGAAAATACACTTAAACAAGAAATCGAACTTAGTGCAGCCCAAAAAGCCTATTTAAAAAAAGTGAGCAATTCTTTGGCTTTTAGGCTGTGGACACTTTTTAATGTGCCTTTAGGTTTTTTTGCTGGCATGAAATTACTTGAACTTACTCCTTACAAGGCCTCTAGCTCACTCCCGTATAAGTGGTTAAATAAAAACCCTTTTAGATCCATATATTTTGCTGCGCAAAGTATGGCTGCAGAACTCTCAACGGCCTCTTTGGCAATAACGGCGATACAGGGCTATAGACCTTCTATAGCGACCATAATTGTAAATCTAGAAGCGGAGTTTGTAAAAAAAGCTACCGCAAAAACTACATTTACTTGTGAGGACGGCGCAGCGGTTTTTGCTGCAGTAAAAAAATGTGTAGAGACAGGTGAAGCAGTAACTATAAAAACCAAAACTATCGGTAGGATGCCAGATGGCACTCCCGTTTCAACTTTTTGGTTTACTTGGTCTTTTAAACAAAGAAGCAAGAAATAAACTCATCCTTCTAAATATTTTAGCTATATACAGAAGGATGAGTATTCGGAAGTACGATGTTTCTAAGTAATTCCCAAACTAAAAATTACTAAAGGAAAATGGATGCATTGGTCGTAGGGTAAAAATCTGCTAAAACAAGTATCTTAAGAATTGTACGACGAATATTCTCAACTTTGGGAATTACGCTTATCTATTGCTCAATCGTAGAGTCTTGATAAACAGGAACTTCTAAACGGTTCAAGCTTTTAGTTTTTCCGAAAAGCTCTTCAGATTTTGCATTGTAAGCGTTTGCGGCTTCTTCTGCAGTGGGGAACAAACCTAGATCATAGCGCTCTTTAGGCGTATAGAGTACTGCTCGGTAGGTGTTTTTACTTACCTTAACCACACCTCTGAAACCTGTTTTGTTGTTGTGTTTCTTTTGGTTTCTCCTAAGTTCAGACATGGTGGCCCACTCAAGATTTTTAACACGGCAGTCAAGCGCATTGCCGTTTTTTATCCTTACAAAAAGTCTCTTGGATGCGTCCGGTTTTTCTACAAATTTTTCTGCAATAAGCTTATGTAGATAAATGGTAACGTTCTTATAGCCGTCTTTTATAGGATAATTTCTTTGGTAAAAAACGTAGCCACTTGAGTGCAATCTAAGGTTTTTAAGGAATTCAATGGTTTTGTAATACTCGTTTTGCTCGATAAACTCGTAAGCCTCTCCTGAGATGACCACGTATTTATCGGCATTTTTTAGTTTAACTTTGTAAAGCATATCTCTGTGTAAAAAGGGGTTTGTTTAACAAAATGGAATAAAATCTTAAAAAAAGGAATAATTTAAAAATAAAAATAAAGCTCAAAATAGTTTTTGAAATATATAATTCAAGTGAAAAGCTTTATTACTTAGAGATAATTGTGTTTGGATAGCTTCCTATAGCTAACGCAAAAATAATATTATAATTTTAATAAGCAATCCAAAATTCTATTTAAGCCTCTAAGGCACTTTGTTATAAAATTGTTGGCTATATTTAATGCTTCAATATGATTTATATCATAGAACTTCAGCCCATTTATTTCATAAAATAACTATGAGAATCCGACTTGACTTTTAAGACAAGCGCTCATTTCTTAATTAGGGCCTCTGTGTTATCGAGACAAACTTCAACGCATTACCATAGGTTACTAGAAAAAATTGATCAAATAAAAAACTATGCATCTAAAAACTACAATAACTCATTTATTACTCTCTTTGGTATGTTTTGCCAGTATGGCTCAAGACAGAATTACAGGTAAAAACTTTGCTACCCGGTCTGAGGTCATTGCACAAAACGGCATGGCAGCCACTAGCCAACCTTTGGCAACGCAAGTGGCATTAGATATCTTGAAAAATGGAGGTAATGCCATAGATGCCGCTATTGCAGCCAATGCTACCTTAGGCCTTATGGAACCAACAGGTTGCGGCATCGGTGGAGACCTCTTTGCCATAGTCTGGGACGCTAAAAGCCAAAAATTATATGGCCTAAATGCAAGTGGACGCTCTCCCAAATCGCTTACCCTTGAATATTTTAAAAAGAACAATTACGAAAAAATACCTGCTTTTGGGCCTCTCCCCGTTTCGGTTCCCGGCTGTGTAGATGGTTGGTTTGAACTACACAGTAAGTTCGGGACTATGGATATGGAGAATATTTTGGCACCAGCCATAAATTATGCTCGTAGTGGTTTTCCAGTGAGCGAAGTCATTGCTTTCTACATGGAGCGCAGTGTGAACAGATTGGCCAAATACCCCGGTTTTAAAGAGACCTACATGCCAAATGGAAAGACACCTGCCAAAGGAGAAATCTTCAAGAATCCTATGTTAGGTAACACTTATGAAATAATTTCCAAAGAAGGAAGAGATGCTTTCTATAAAGGCGAAATTGCTAAAACAATAGCTACCTACATAAAAGAGCAAGAAGGTTTTTTATCTTATGAAGATCTGGCTTCTCATGAGTCTGAGTGGGTTGAACCTGTTTCCGTAAATTACAGAGGTTACGATGTATGGGAACTTCCGCCAAACGGACAAGGTATTGCAGCATTACAAATGCTTGCTATTTTGGAAGGATATGACATCGGCAGCATGGGCTATGGAAGCAAAGAATACATACATCATTTTATTGAAGCTAAAAAGCTAGCTTTTGAAGACCGAGCAAAATATTATGCTGACCCTGACTTTAACGACATTCCTGTAGAATGGCTCATCTCAGAAGATTATGCCGCCGAAAGAAGAAAATTGATTGATCCGGAACGCTCCTCTAACAGACTTGACGCCGGCAAACTTAAAGATGGAGATACTATTTATATGACCGTAGCCGATAAAGAAGGCAATATGGTATCATTAATACAAAGTAATTACAGAGGTATGGGTTCAGGCATGACCCCTACAGGCTTGGGATTTATCTTGCAAGACAGAGGAGAATTGTTTACCCTTGAAGAAGGGCACTTTAACACCTATGAACCAGGTAAAAGGCCATTCCACACCATTATACCTGCATTTATTACTAAAGATGGCAAACCATTTATGAGCTTTGGGTTAATGGGCGGTGCCACCCAACCTCAGGGGCACGCTCAAATTGTTACAAATATTGTAGATTTTGGCATGAACATACAAGAGGCTGGTGACGCACCCAGGATTTTGCACTTCGGTTCTTCACAACCCACAGGCGGTACCATGACAGATGGCGGAGTAGTCAACCTAGAATCGGGCTTCAACTACGAAATCATTCGCGAATTGGTAATGATGGGACATGATGTTTCTTATAGTGTAGGCAACTATGGAGGTTACCAAGCCATTAAGTATGATGCCATCAATAATGTATATTACGGTGCCTCAGAATCCAGAAAAGACGGCCAAGCTGCTGGTTATTGACACTTTTTTCAATAATTAACAATTTATTAAAAAAGCCCTTATCTACAGGCATAAGGGCTTTTTAGTAAGCTCTCAACTATGTTTTAAATTTGTACCCCAGATACTGCTAACACATATTGTTAAAAGAATTAGATAGCAATATGTAATTTTGCAGATTAAAGAGAAATATGATAAGTTTAATTAGAAATCTAACATACATCTTATGGAGTTGAATGTACGTGAAGAAAATGGGTTTAAGTTTCTAGATGAAGGTAGGGGTGAAACACTCTTGCTTTTACACGGTCTCTTTGGTGCCTTAAGTAACTGGACCAGTGTAACAGAGCATTTTTCTAAAAAGTACCGCGTGATCATCCCTATGATGCCCATATATGATATGCCTATTAAAAAAGCTGGGCTAGAAGGACTTGTAAAATTTGTAGAAGACTTTGTGGCTTTTAAGAATTTAAATGAGTTTACCCTGATAGGTAATTCATTAGGAGGCCACGTAGGACTGATCTACACTTTACAAAACCAACATAAGGTTACACGATTGGTTTTAACTGGTAGTTCAGGCCTGTTTGAAAATACAATGGGCGGTTCTTATCCTCGTAGAGGCAGTTACGAATTTGTAAAAGAAAAAGTAGAATATACTTTTTACGATCCCAAAATAGCCACTAAACAATTGATAGATGAGGTATTTGAAATAACCAAGAGCATACCAACTTGCCTGCGCATGGTAGCCATTGCACGCTCTGCGCAAAAACATAATATGGCCGAAGAGCTTCATAAAATCACTATTCCTACGTTATTAATATGGGGATTGAACGATACAATTACTCCACCACTCGTTGCACACGAGTTCAATAAGCTGATACCTAACACAGAACTGAGGTTCATAGACAAATGCGGTCATGCACCTATGATGGAACATCCTGGAGAATTTAACCGTATTTTTGAGAACTTCCTCGCTAAAAACAAGGTTCTTATATAAACTTTCAACATGGTAGCTAAAAAATATATAGATAAAAGTATACCCAATCTCAAAAAAAGCGATACCGTAACTTTTGCACTCGATATGATGGAGGAATACAAGCAAGAACAGCTACCCATTGTAGAGAACCATCAGTTTCTAGGTATTATAAGCAAGGATGTCTTAGACATGCTTCCGCCATTGGCAAATCAAACTCTTGATGAAGTTGCATCATTGCACGAAAACTTGGTTATACAGGAAAACTTTCACCTTTATGAGTTGGCCAGGGTAGCTTCTGACTTATCATTAGATATATTGCCAGTATTCGATGCCAACAATAAATTTAAAGGCATGCTTAATGTAAAAGAAGCAGCCCAAGACTTTATAAGTAAATTTGCTGCGCAGCCCATCGGCGCAATTTTAATATTGCAAATCAAGGCGATAGATTTTTCTATGGCAGAAATTAGCCGATTAGTAGAATCTAATGAGGCTAAGGTGATCAGTATGTTCACCGAGCAAGATAATATTGACCAAAACCTATTACAGGTAACCATTAAACTCAACACCATTGATCTTACAAGAATCGTTGCCACTTTTGAGCGCTTTGACTTTAAAATTTTAGGCAAATTTCACGATTATGAAACACAGCAGTTTGAATCTCACCGCATAGACTTACTGCTAAAATACTTAGAGATATAATCAGAGTTCTCAATTTCACACTCAACCCAAAATCTGCTATATTCAAGCTTCAAAAGCATTTGTTTTATGATGCCACTGTATAACATTTGCAATCTTTACAATAAATAACTGAAATAGCTTGCTCAAAATAGCCATACATAGCCGCACACTAAGCGAGGGAAGAATCAAGACAATCAAAGAGATCATAGAAGAGGTTGCCAAATATCCTGTGAGTATTTCGCTATCGAGGTCCTTACACAATTATTTCGATAAAAACAGCATCTCTTTGCCCCATCATTCTGTTTTTAATAAACATGAAGAGTTGGCTGATGCCAATTACATGTTTAGCGTAGGAGGCGATGGCACCTTACTTGAAACAGTAACCTACGTAAGAGACAAAGACATCCCGATTTTAGGGATAAACACAGGCAGACTCGGTTTTTTGGCCACAATTCCTAGCAATCAAGTAAAAGAGGCCATGGAGGCTATTTTGACACAATCTTACCATATAGATGAAAGATTGATGGTAGCTGTTGAATCAGCAGAAGATATTTTTGGAGGTGTAAATTTCGGACTTAACGAATTTACCATTCTTAAAAGAGACACTTCCTCTATGATCATTGTTCATGCCTATCTTAATGGAGAATATCTCAACTCCTATTGGTCCGATGGACTGATCATTTCTACGCCTACAGGTTCTACAGGATACTCACTGAGTGTTGGTGGCCCCGTTGTGTTCCCCCATTCTAATAACTTTGTGATCTCGCCCGTTAGCCCACATAATTTAAATGTGCGGCCCTTGGTAGTTTCTGAAAGCAGTGTTTTTACCTTTAAAATTGAAGGCCGCTCAGAAAACTTTTTGGTTTCTTTAGACTCACGGTCCAAAAAAGTAAGTGCAGATGTTGAGCTTACCGTTAAAAAATGCCCCTTTAAAGCAAAGCTGCTCAAACTCAATATCACGAATGATACTTTTCCAAATACATTAAGAAAAAAACTTAATTGGGGCTTTGACCTTAGGAATAGAATTTAATTTTGCCTTAAGTCGGATTGTTACATGAACTTTCCCCTTCTTTATATTCACAATTATTTACTAATTTCGCCCCAAATCAAATCCATACAGATTTTACATTTTTTTTGAAGGATGATGCGAGAATTTCAGAAAATCAATAATATTTCAGGCTGGTTCGTATTCTTGGTTTCGGCCATTGTATATACCATTACTGTAGAAGAGACCGCCAGTTTTTGGGATTGCGGCGAATTCATAGCTGTTTCATACAAGTTGGAAGTGCCTCATCCACCGGGCGCCCCACTTTTTTTGCTCTTAGGGAGGATGTTCTCTTTCTTAGCCTTAGGCGATGTTGAAATGGTGGCCTACTGGATCAATATGCTATCAGTATTGGCCTCTGCCTTTACCATCATGTTTTTACACTGGACTATCGTGTTGCTAGCCAGAAAAGTAGTAAAACCTGTAGATGGCACCTATAGCAAAGAACAACTATTCATTTTAATGGCGTCCGGTATTATCGGGGCGCTTGCCTATACCTTTTCTGATTCATTTTGGTTCTCTGCAGCAGAAGCCGAAGTATATGCACTTTCTTCTCTTTTTACTGCCTTTGTTTTTTGGGCCATTCTAAAATGGGAATTAATAGAAAACCGCCGCTATGCAGACAAATGGCTCATTATGATCACTTATGTAATGGGCCTTTCTATTGGCGTGCACCTTCTTAATTTGGTGACCATACCTGCCCTTGCACTCATCGTTTATTACAAAAGATATAAAAACGCCACATTAAATGGACAGCTACTAGCTATGGCAGCAGGTGGTGTAGTAATTTTGGTAATCATGTATTTTGTGATTCCCGGTCTGCCATCTATTGCAGGTTGGTTCGAAATCCTTTTTGTAAACTCATTCGGGCTACCATTTGGTAGCGGCATCGCTTTTTTCATTATTTTATTGATTGGCGCATTAATTTATGGGATCCGCTATTCAGAAAAAGAGAAAAAAGAAGTGCTCAATATTATCATGCTGAGCTTCACTTTTATACTGATTGGATATTCATCTTATGGCATTATCCCCATCCGATCTAATTACAATACACCTATAGATGAGAACAACCCTGAAGATATTATCTCATTTGTGAGGTATCTGAAAAGAGAACAATATGGAGACAGGCCACTGATTTATGGCCACACTTACGAATCTGAAAGGGTAAATGTAGAAGTTGGCGCACCTGTTTACAGAAAAGCCGAAACAGAATATGAAATCTACGACTACAAAAGCACACCTGTATATGAGGAAGGGTCAAAGATGATTTTGCCCCGAATATACAGTCAGCAACCCGGCCACAAAGAATTGTACCGTACTTGGATCGGCCTTGCGCCCAACGAAAAGCCTACACTAGCCGATAATTTTAAGTACATGTTTGTCTATCAGTTCGGGCATATGTATTTCAGGTACTTTATGTGGAATTTTGCAGGTAGAGAAAGTGATGATAAAGAAGCTGGATTTATGACACCTTGGGAAGATATCGGCGTAGACTTGCCAGAAGATCTGGCGCGAAATAAAGCTAGGAATAATTTCTACATGCTACCTCTGCTGCTCGGCTTAATCGGTATTTTCTTTCAGTATAAAAAAGATAAAAACAATTTTTGGGTATTGCTACTACTTTTCTTTTTAACAGGTTTGGGCTTGGTACTCTACCTCAATTCACCCCCTGTAGAACCGAGGGAAAGAGATTACATTTATGTAGGTTCTTTTTACGTATTTACAATTTGGATAGGTTTTGGGGTGCTTGCTATTTATGATACCCTCAAAAAAGTAAAGATGAACCACATCATTGCTACCGTGCTTGGGCTGATCATTCCAGCTATTATGGCAGCCGAAGGGTGGGACAACCATGATCGATCCAATCGATTCCACTCCATAGATCAAGCAAAAAATACTTTACGAAGTTGCGCACCCAATGCCATTTTGTTTACAGGAGGCGATAATGACACCTTCCCGTTGTGGTATGTACAAGAGGTAGAGGGTTTTAGAACTGATGTAAGGGTTGTGGTTTTGAGCTACTTTAGCACGGATTGGTATATAGAGCAAATGCGCAGGCCAGCTTATGAGTCGGAACCATTGCCTATTTCAATGAAACCAGAAAATTATCTACAAGGCAAGAACGACTATGTACCACTCGTAGAAGACCAAAATATGAAAGACAGGGCTGTGAACATCAAGTCTTATATGAGATTGGTGGATAAAAACGACCCTAGGGTTTTAGTAGGATTGCAAGATGGTTCTTACACTGCTAAGCTGCTTACCAAAAACTTTGTGTTAGATATAGACAAAAACGAAGTATTAAGTAAGGGCTTTGTTCCCAAAGGCAAAGAAAATCGTGTGGCAGATAAAATGACATGGCGAATTAAAGAAGGCGCGAGCGCTATCTTTAAAAATGATTTGGCTATTCTCGATATTTTAGCAACCAATAATTGGGAAAGACCAGTGTATTTTAACAATACTTCTGCCAATACATCTAACTTAGATTTAAGGCAATGGCTACAGCTAGAAGGCATGGCATTTAGGCTTATGCCCATAAGAAGCCAAAACGGTGGCGAAGTAGGCGAGGTAAACATAGATGTGATGCGTGAGAACATTAACGAATTTGAATTTAGAGGTTTTAATGATCCCGGCGTTTACCACGATGAAGAATACAGAAAGTTTGGCTCCAACACCCGTAACTCTTATGCAAGATTGGCCAAAGCACTTTATGAGAAAGGCGATGAAGAAGGCGCTAAGGAGGTTATAGAAGAAGCTATGACCAATATTCCTGATAAAAGTATTCCATACAGCTATTTTACAAGCAGGTTTGTAGAAATCTATTATTTGCTCGGAGAAAGAGAAAAAGCCAAAGAAATTGCTGACATTATGGAAAGACGCTCAAAAGAGTTTATGGACTACATGGAGCAAACAGGCAAGTACAACGACAATTTGTACAGAGGCGCCATGCTCTTCCCTACTGCCTTGGCAGATATTTACAGAAGACTCTCCATTGATGCCGTAAACGAAGAACGGGCTTTAGAGCAAAATGAAGAAATTGACCTAGAGCGTAAAGAAACTAGGCTGCAAGAAATACAAGAAGCAAAGGAATACTATATGCAAGAGTTTGAAAAATTTGATCAATTGTTAGAACAGCACAGAAATAGAGTAAATGCTATTAGGTAATTGATCTTTTGGAGAAATACACATTTGATTACACAGAAAAGCCCTTAGATCTAAGGGCTTTTTTATTTACCAAAATGCAAATTGGTAAGAGAATCGCTTTCGTCCTCCATTTCTCCTATTAAATCTTAATTTTGCAAGCATTATTGAACCATACCAAAAACCACATATGGAAACAGGAAAAATTGTGTTTGAAGTTGAAGGAGGCCATGAACTTAAAGGAGAGATCACGCCACAAGGAGCAAAAAATGAGTCGCTACAGATTTTGTGTGCCGTTTTGCTCACCGAAGAAAAAGTGACCATTAACAATGTGCCCGACATTAGAGATGTAAATAAGCTCATTGGCCTTCTCAAATCCATAGGTGTACAGATCAAACAAAAAGGGCCCAGCAGTTATGAGTTTATTGCAAAGGATATTGATATCCACTATTTAGAAACTCCAGATTTTGAACAGCAAGCTGCCTCCTTAAGGGGTTCTATTATGATTTTAGGCCCGCTTCTTGCCCGCTTTGGCCAGGCAAAAATCCCAAGGCCGGGAGGAGATAAAATTGGGCGCAGGCGTTTAGATACCCACTTTTTAGGCTTCCAAAAACTGGGGGCACGTTTCAATTTTGACGCAGACAACCATTTTTATAATATAGATGCCCACAACCTGCACGGCACTTATATTTTATTAGACGAGCCTTCTGTTACAGGTACTGCCAATATTATTATGGCAGCAGTGCTCGCTAATGGCAAAACCACTATTTACAATGCAGCTTGCGAGCCATACATCCAGCAACTCTGTCGCATGCTCAACAGAATGGGGGCAAACATTGGTGGTGCAGGCTCTAATTTACTCACTATCGAAGGCGTCTCTCAATTAGGAGGCACGACCCATACAATGCTACCAGATATGATAGAAATCGGTAGTTTTATTGGCATGGCCGCCATGACTGCTTCTGAAATCACCATAAAAAATGCACGTATCGACCAACTAGGCTTGATTCCCTCTGTTTTTCAGAAATTAGGCATACAAATGGAATTTAAGGATGATGATATTTTTATCCCTAAACAAGAAAGCTACGAAATAGACCGCTTTATTGATGGCTCTATGCTTACCGTGGCAGATGGACCTTGGCCACTTTTTACACCCGATTTGCTAAGCATCGTGCTAGTAGTTGCCACGCAAGCGAACGGAACGGTATTGGTACACCAAAAAATGTTCGAAAGTCGCTTGTTCTTTGTAGATAAATTGATAGACATGGGCGCGCAAATCATTCTTTGTGACCCACATCGCGCCACCGTAATAGGTCTAAACAAACAAATTCCACTTAAAGGCATAAAAATGACCTCGCCTGACATTAGGGCAGGTGTTTCTCTTTTGATAGCCGCACTCTCGGCCAGTGGCACTAGTATGATTTACAACGGAGAACAGATAGACAGAGGCTATCAATACATAGACCAAAGACTTAGGGCTTTAGGTGCAAAAATTAAGCGGGTAGAGTAATACCCGCTTAATTTATTGCAGATTAGGATGTTGGTACTGTTCAAAAAACTCCCATATAATTGCACTTGCATTTATATCCCTATTAATAGGGCCAATACCGGCATTGTTAAAAAAACCAGGGAAAGGCGAACCGGGCCAAGCATGCCCTCCTCCTTCTACCAGGTACAGCTGCACATTGGCACCTCCTGTACAATTGCTATACTCTAATAATTGTACAGTAGAATTGTCTGTATTATCTAAATCCGACAAAGCTATGCTATCCACAGGTGAAATTGTGCAATTGTTTTCACCTGCCCAATAATCCATAGTTTCTGATATGGCCACCTGAGCATCAAACCCTGTAAAAGGCACAATAAAATCTGCTGTGCCTGCAATTTGAAGAACGGGAATTTCTCTGGTTGGAGAACAACTATTTGCCTGATCATCTGACATGCCTCCACCCACAGAAGCTATGGCAGCGATTCTATCTCCTAAGTTACATGCCAGTGTGTAAGACATATAGCCACCCATGGAAAATCCGGTTGAATACACCCTTGATAAATCGATGTTGTATTTTTGACTCATTTCATCAATTAAAGCATCGATAAATCCTAAGTCGTCTAATTTATCCGCTTCAAGTTGAATGTTCCACAAATTCCCTTCTGTTCCAGCGGGAATTGCCTGCCCTGCTTCAAAAGGCAAAGCTCCTGAGAGACCTTGCGGCGAAACTACTATAAAGTTTTCTATTTCTGCAAGTGAATCAAAACCGGAGACAAGCCTCTGCAACTCTGTAGTCATATTAAAACCATGTAAATTGAACAAGAGAGGCAATTGCTGGTTCATGTCAAAACTAGTAGGTATGTAAACGTCGTAGGTTCTTTCAACTCCATCATAATTAAATGCAACATTTGTTTGTAAACCTGTCTGTACTACAATCTCTTCATTCACCTCATCTTCATCATCACAAGACATAAAAAATAAACTGCTAAAAAGCAATACATAGCAAATTCTAGTAAAATCCATATGTCATCAGTTAAATTAAAATTCTATTGATCGAATTTAATTTTAATAGATGCATTTGATAAGCACAGATGTGTCAAAAACCAGCACATACGTTGCACTTAGCAGATATTCTAGTTTTCTATGTGGCTTGTATCTTTTCCAATAAAAAAACCGCAGTGGCAATGCCATTGCGGCTATCACCATCTACGGTTAATTTTTCATCCAGGTAGTTTATTAAATGTCTGATAGTTTAAACATAATCGGTATGATCATTCTTTGTTTTACCGGTCTACCCCTTTGCTTACCTGGTTTCCATTTAGGGGCTTTAGCCAGTACTCTTAATGCTTCATCATCACAACCAAATCCTATACCTCTTATAACTTCTGTTTGAGTTATGGTTCCGTCTTTATCTACTATAAAGCGAAGATAGACTTTACCACTTACACCAACCTCTACTGCCCTGCGTGGATATTTCATGTTTTTAGCAATGTAGGCATAAAATTCTTGAAACCCTCCTTTTGGATGTGCTGGATCTTCCACCACTTCAAAAATCTCTTCTACAATTTCTTCTTCTTCTTCAACTTCTACAGTAAATTCTACTTCCTCTACAATGGTTTCCTCATCGGCTTCCATATCCAAATCGATTTCTATTTCTTGCTCAATAATCACTTCGTCTTCTACGGCCACAATCTCAGGAGACTTGATTTTTGGAGGTGGAGGAGGTTTGTGTTCAGTTGGAGGAATTTCCTGCATTTCCTCAAAATCTTGTCTATCGCCTGTTAATTGCACTAGAGAAGCTTCTTCGTAGTCCGGAAATTCAAATACTGTTAAAACCATAGCTAATGATAAAATAAGACCTGTACGGTAAACAATACTTTTGTAAGAGCTACCATCTACACCAGGATACTTTTTTACGAGTACGCTATCGGTTGGAGGGGATGCCGCAGCCTTCTGTCCATTTTTAGACATAATAAATCTCATCAATACTATTATGCCTATGATCAAAACTAAGAAAAGGGCTGCTACGCCGGGAATGCCTAAATAATTAAGAAACTGTATCATGGTAGTGAGGTTTAAATTTTTTTCCTATTTGTTAGGATTAATTGATACCTCTAATGTAGCCCACAACATGTTATGGTTTCATGATACGTATCAGCGCACTAAGTGATTTTGGTCAAATTAATAAGGTTTTAAACCATCTTAAGATCGATTGTACGTTTTTCTAGGTTTGTACCCTGCACAATGACCCTTACTTTATCGCCAATCTTAAAAGTATCTCCATACCTTTTGCCTACAATTTGCTGTTTGGCTTCGTCTAAATAGTAAAAGTCGTCCTGTATATCGGCAAGGCGTACCATGCCTTCGCATTTGGTTTCGTCCATTTCTACATAAATACCCCATTCTGTTATACCAGATACCACACCCTCTAGCTCTTTGTGCAGGTATTGTTGCATAAACTCCACCTGCTTGTACTTAATAGAGGCCCTTTCGGCATCTACTGCTACTTTCTCCCTTTCTGAGGCATGCTTGCATTTTTCTTCGTAAGGAGCTTTTTCTGGACTTGGGTCTCCATCTAAATAATGCTGTAAAAGACGATGCGCCATCATATCGGGGTAGCGGCGTATAGGCGAGGTAAAATGGGAGTAATGCTTAAAGGCCAAACCGTAGTGCCCAATTTCATCTGTGGTGTAACGCGCCTTAGACATGGTCCTAATGGCTTGCGATTGTATAATGTTCTGCTCTGCTGTACCCTCAACAGCTTCTGAAAGCTTATTTAAGGAATTAGACAGTTTATCTTTAGACAGAGAGATTTTATAACCAAATCGCGACACGAATTCTGAGAGCTTCAATATTTTTTCTTGATCAGGGTCTTCGTGCACTCTGTACACCATAGTATTTTTGTGTTTACCATCTTTTTTGCGCTGTACAAACTCAGCTACATGTTTGTTGGCCAATAGCATAAATTCTTCTACGAGCTTATGGGCGTCTTTACGGATTTTCGGGAAAAGCCCCAAGGGTTTGCCTGCTTCATCTAACTTAAACTTCAATTCTACAGACTCAAAGGCAATAGCACCTTTTTCAAACCTTTGGGTTTTTAGTTTTTTTGCCAAGTTATTTAAAACAGCCAACTCCTCAGCAAAATCGCCTTGTTTTGTCTCTATGGCTTCTTGGGCTTCTTCATAGGTAAACCGCCTATCAGAATAGATTAAGGTTCTACCGAACCCCTCATCTTTTACGTGAGCATTTTCATCTAAAGTAAAAATGGCAGAAAAAGTAAGCTTTTCTTCTTTTGGTCTCAAAGAACACAGTCCATTAGACAAACGCTCGGGTAGCATAGGAATGGTCCTGTCTACTAAATAAACGGAAGTACCTCTTTTATAAGCTTCTTTTTCAAGCTCACTTTTTGTATCTACATAGTGGGTTACGTCTGCTATATGTATGCCTATTTGCCAAAGGTCTCCATCTAATTTTTTAATAGAGAGTGCGTCATCAAAGTCCTTGGCATCTTCAGGATCTATGGTAAAAGTCGTAACTTCTCTTAAATCTTTTCTTTTAGCTATTTCTTTATTAGTGATTTTTTCTGAGATTTTATCGGCCTCCTCCTCTACTCTTTTAGGAAACTCAAAAGGCAGCCCAAACTCAAACATAATAGCATGGATCTCCGTCTCGTTTTCACCTGCCTTGCCCAATACCTGCTTTACAACACCTACAGGGCTATTGTCTTTTTTAGACCAAACTTTAACCTCTACCACTACTTTATCCATATGGTTGGCACCATTAAAATCTGCCGGACTTACGTAAATATCTTCATATACTTTGCGGTTGGCAGGTACTACAAAGGCAAAATGCTTAGAGATTTCTATATGGCCTACAAACTCATGGGTTTTGCGCTCTAAAATCTCCATTACCTTGGCGTCTTTTTTACCTCTGCGATTGTAGTGCAGCGCTATCTTAACCTTATCGCCATCTATGGCTCCGTTTAGTTTATCAGACGAAATCCGTATATCATCTTGGTCTTCTAAAACTATGTAGGCAAATGTTGGGTTTACGTGATCTACTATGCCAATAAACTCATCATTGGCATTTTTTCTTTTTCCATTAGACAAGCGATATTGGCCATCTTTTAATTTGTCTAACTTACCACTGACAGCTAAATGATCCAACACAGCACTAAGTTCAGATTTGGTACGCTGTTTCCTCACACTTAACTGCTTAGCAATTTTTTTAAAGGAGAATTGCTTGGCAGGTTCTGCTTTTACCAATTGCATTACTGCCTCTTTCAAAAGCTGCGACTCGGTTTGAGACCCTGACTTTTTCTTATCTTTTTTATTCTTGTTTGAATCTTTCATAAATATTGTTTCATGAGCAACACCGCTAAACAGTGTGTTCAAATTTGAGTGTTTTTTAAAAATATCTTAAATAGTTGATGATTGAATTAAAATTTATTCTTTAGAATGGAACCACCTATTTCTTAGCTAACACCAATTAATAAATAATGATGGCCAAAAGAAAAAATTAATGTCTGCTTAAAGTGGGAGATTTTTGAGAAGAGAGTAAAAAGTCCTTCTGCACCTAAAAACAGTGCAAAAATAAAGAATATTATCAATAAAAGTGAACTATCCAGCTTTAGTTAGATAATTCTGGTTTTTAAAAGTCTATACTTTCGTAGTTAAAAGAAGAGACTTCGTCAAAAATGTCGGTTAATTGCTCGAGTTCTTCGGCTTCATCTTCCGTTAAACTTTCGTATTCCTTTTTGCTTCTTAACCTCTGAATACGCTCATAAGCTTGACTTGGCGAAAGAGAATAAAGTTCTTCGTTCATTTTATCAAAATTAAACAGTTAAATTTATCACCCCACATTTTAGTAAATAAAAAGATGAAATACAATAATTTTAATAAGATATTGTACTATTTAATGATGATTTAACAATTCTTTCTTCTTTCCATCACAATTCTCGCCCTTTATAAACCTAAAAAAAAGCGTATGCAATTTTACATTCATACGCTTTTGAAAAGTTTTTAATGATTAGTATAAAAAAGACTCAGGAATCGGTATCCTTACCAGCCAGCGTTTTAACATCGCCCTCAGATATTTTAAAAAGTGCTAATCTCCTAAATCTGCCAGCAACATTTGTAGTGCAGAGTATAGCCATACCTTTATCACTAGTCTCAATAATACCGGCCACCTCAAAGCCTTCAGAAAAACCTAAATGTTTTGAGCCTAGCAATTCGCCATTATTCTCATCATAACCATAAAGCACTACTTGGTTGCTTTTAGAATTGGCTGCATACACCAAAAGATTGGTGGTATCTACCGTTGTACGTAAAATTCTTACGTCTGCGTTGGTAGCCAGTTCAGCAGAAATATTCCCTTCTAAATCTTCGCTGTTCGATATCCCGTCTGTTGCGATTTCAACACCGGGTAAAATATAATTGGTACCGAAAGTATATCTAGAAACTGCAAAAGTACTACCTTGTATATGTTGCACGGCACTTACGGCACCATCTAGTCTAAAACCGTTCATGACGCCTTGTTGGCTGCCATTTGTTGGATCCACAAAACTCAAGGCCAAGGTAAAGTTGGTAAGTCCATTAAAAAAGTAATCCCCTGTCTCCATAACGCCTGTAAAAAATGGCAGACGTTTGTCTGTATTCAATAAATGGTCAAAAATTGGTTCATCTGCACTTTCTTCTTGAACCCTGTAATTTTCTTGCCAAGAAATGCCAAAAGAAGCATTGATTTTAGAAAGTGTAGAGCTGGTTCTGTCTCTATTATAAGAAAGCACTAAAATACCTCCATCTGGTGTGGCGCTGGCATGCAAGGGATAAGTAATATCTGGATACACCCGTACAATATCAGCAGTAGCACCTGCTTCATTTACTTGCATCAAGAATGTGCCTAAACCTGTGTTGTCCATACACATAAAATAATAGCCTCCGTTTATGTTCATCAATGCCGGGGCGGGACTTACAACTGTAGCGTCCGCTGCGTACTCCCATAAAACATTGCCTTCTGCATCTGCCTTGATCAAATAGATGCCTCCAAAATCAGATTCTGTAACCCTGCTTTGCGCTAGCATAATGTAGCCATTATCTGCTGTTTGCTTTACATCTAAGGCATAATGGGTGGCAGAAAAATCAGGATGGTTGTAGATTTTTATGAATCGGTTTTCTGGAGTTACCTCCTCTACTTCTTCAGAGCTGCAAGAGGCCAATAAAAAAACACCTACTATAATATTGAGGATAACTTTGGTAGTTGTTTTCATCTTAATAATTGAATGGAGATTTAATAAGTATGATTGATTTTTGATGGTATGGAATAGAAATATTAATTACGGCGTTTTCTCTTACTTCCGTCTTTAAATCTGCGCAGGTCGTAAGGAACTACATATCGTTTATTTTTCTTACCGTTGCCTGTAGCTCCCATGCCAAAATTAACAGGGAAATGCAGAACAAGAGAAAATTGCATATTATTGAGTTGCATATCGTCCATTACGTCAAAGGAAATATTTGAAGAACGCACATCCGTAAAGCGAGCATTGGTATCGGTAATGGTATTGAAGCCTCTTCTATAGCTAAAGTCTAAAGCAACCCTCATGTATGGCAGGTTAAAAGCAATACCTGCACTACCGGCCAAACCGTAGTAATACCTGTTCATTAAATGATCGATAGCCACATCATTGTTGTCACCGGTAAGGGCTTCTGTACTACCACCCGCTTGGTCTGTAATAGTAGCCGCGGCAGATTTCGAGGCATTGTGTACTAAATTAATAAATCCACCGCCTTGTACGTAGGGCGCTATCCTTCCAGAACCTGCCGAAAATCTGATAAATAAAGGCAATTCCACGTAACTCACTCGGTGTTGGTGCTCATAATCGATGGTGATGACCTGATCCAATAGTTCGGTAGACTCCCAACGGTAAGCGTTTTTGTAACCAAACCTGTATTGCGCATAGGCAGGCTCAAAACTCAAACCCAAAATACTATTGAACTCAAAAGTTGCTGAGAGCCCAAAATGTGTTCCGGGAGTGTTCTTAAAAACGCTCATATAACTTTTCTCTGAAAGATCCTCGATCGGTGGGGTAGTATATTGAAAAGCTGAGAAACTATTGGTAACTGTAGTTTGAGTAAAATTTGCACCGCCCTTTACTCCTATAAGAAACCTTTGGGCATGTAACTGAAAAGCTGAAACGTACAGAGTACAAAATACAATAAAAGCTTTGATAGAAACGCTTGTAGTCATTCTTCGATAGTATTTACAGTTTTAATTTTTAAAAGTGATTTGGTTTATTGTTGGCAAGCATTTGGCTTTAACAGATATTAACTAATCAGAAATCAGACCAAGATTTTCAATTAGGCAATTATCAGTTCTTTTGCCGAAGAATTTAATTAAGTGTTCACTTAATTTCCTTAGCATTAGATTCGCTTTAACGGAACCTCAGCAAAGGGTCTTTCTAGATATTGAGTAAATAGAAAAACCAGATTTAATCTGTGATAATTCTATAATCCTTTCGAGCAACAATATGGAATGTAATTCGCTGTTTTAAAGTAGGTTAAGCAAAAATTACTAGCGCGAAGTTAGAATAATGCAGTAGGTGTCCCAACCTATTGTTTTTCAAGTTGTTCTAAGTTAGAAACAAGACTCAATTATCCTATAATCCTACGATATAAGCTTAAAAAAAGCACAAGATGCTTAACTTCGAGCACTTATTTTTGACAAAAGCTGTTTAAATGTTTCGGCGTATCGCGATTGCAATGCATTAATGAGCAAAGCTATTTTTAATATCATCCCTATTATCCTCTTATTTTTTGTTGTGTCTTGCAATAAAAAGGTATGCCCTGCTTATTTAAGTAGTTTTCAGCCAAAACAGGGAACTGCCCATAAGTTTTTTGCCTACACTGAAAATATACATAGAGAAAAAGCTGCTAATAAAGCAGATTTTGTTGCGCCCAACCTTAATGAATTTTTGTACGTGAACGATTTACCCAGAAAAATATCATACCCGAAGAACAGAATTAAGATATTATTGCTTGAAAACGTACACCCTATGGCGTTTGAAAACTTATCAGAGGAGGGATTCTCGGTTGAGTTGTTAAAACACGCCCTTCCAGAAGAAGAATTGATGGAACGCATCAAAGGGGTGCATGTTCTTGGTATCAGGTCAAAGACCCAGGTGACGGAGATCGGAAGAGCACACGTCTGAACTCCCGTCA
>CAKZMZ010000407.1 GCA_937129345.1 uncultured Thalassovita sp.
TTACATGCAAACCATGGCAAGGGACATCTTTCAAGAATTGCCGTAGATAAAAACTTTAGGGGTAGGGGTATTGCAAAAGAGTTGGTATGCAGACTGTTGGAGGAAGCCAAACTACTGGATTTAAATTACCTTTATCTTTTACCGCATGCACATTTGGAGGCTTTTTACCAATCCTTGGGTTTTTCTAAGGTAAATGGATATTTACAGATACTAGCAGGGCATGAAATTATAAAAATGGAGATGAAATTAAACTGAGATTTATGCTGCTTAAAATGTGAATGAAAGCGTTGTTAAGTACTTAGTCAAAATTAAATTTACCTGAAACCCTTCCTAGGGTTAATGCAATCGCTTGAATACAGGTCATTTGTAACAAACCCTAGGAAGGGATTAAATATGCCTAACCGCTTATTTCCGTAAACTTTTAAAAAAATTGAGTAATATATTTTTGCATTCTTCTTCTAATAAGCCGCTCGCTACTTTGGTCTTAGGATGTAAAATTTTAGAATTAAATTGCTTATACCCGCGTTTTTTATCTTCTGTAGCATAAAACAATTTGCCCAATTGCGCCCAGCTAAGTGCACCGGCGCACATAGCACAAGGTTCAAGAGTTACATAAAGTGTGCATTCATTGAGGTATCTGGAGCCCAAATAAGAAGAAGCGCTTGTAATCGCTAGCATTTCTGCATGGGCTGTGGCATCGTTGAGTAATTCTACTTGGTTATGTGCCCTGCCGATTATTTTGTCTCCGCATACCACTACAGCACCTACAGGAATATCGCCATGCTCTAATGCAAATTTGGCTTCTTCTAGCGCAAGCTTCATATAGTCTTTGTCGCTCCTTCCTTCAATTTTCATTTTATTTTTTCTTTTAAGAAAGAGGCGGTATGGTTGTTTTCGATTTTTACCATTTCTTCTGGCAGGCCTTCAAAACAGATATTGCCACCTTTGTCGCCTCCCTCTGGGCCAAGGTCTATGATCCAGTCAGCGCATTTTATCACCTCCATATTGTGTTCAATAATTACTACGGTATGCCCATTGTCAATAAGTGCATTAAGTGCCAATAATAATTTGCTGATATCGTGAAAATGCAAACCTGTGGTAGGCTCATCAAATATAAAGAGTACTTTTTCATTTTTTTTCAAATTGCCTTTAACTAAAAAAGAAGCGAGTTTTACTCGTTGGGCCTCGCCACCACTGAGGGTGTTAGAAGATTGACCCAATTTGATGTAACCCAAGCCTACATCTTGTAGAGGTTTTAATTTTTCGGTTATTTTATCGATGCCTTCAAAAAAAGTCATGGCTTCGTCTATGCTCATGTCTAGTACATCTGCAATATTTTTATCGCGGTAGGTCACTTCTAGTATCTCATCTTGAAATCTTTTGCCCTTGCAGCTTTCGCAGGTGAGGTAAATATCTGCCATAAACTGCATCTCTACTTTGTTAACACCTTCACCTTGGCAAGCTTCGCACCTTCCGCCATCTACATTAAATGAGAAAAAGGCAGGTTTGTAATTGCGTTGTTTTGCTAGCGGCTGGCTGCTATAGAGTTGCCTAATGCCATCGTAAGCTTTTACATAAGTTACTGGATTTGATCTTGAGGATTTGCCAATAGGGTTCTGGTCTACAAATTCTATGTGTGTAATAGCTTTAACAGCTCCTTCAACTCGATCCATTTTGCCAGTGCTTTCGTTATGGTTGCCCAACATTTTGGCTATAGCAGGAAATAAGATGCTTTTTACCAAAGTGGATTTACCTGATCCGGAAACGCCCGTTACAACGGTCATTACATTAAGGGGAAATTCTACGTTGATGTTTTTGAGGTTGTTTTCCCTTGCACCGATTACATCTATAGTTTGGCTCCATTTTCTTCTAAAAGCGGGTACATCAATGGTATCTTTACCTTCTAGATAGCGCAGTGTATGGCTGAGGTTTTCGAGTTTAGAACCATTTTTTCTTGGAGCTGAAATGTCTCCTTGGTACACCAACTCACCTCCATAAATGCCTGCATTCGGCCCGATGTCTATTACTTGATCGGCGGCTTGCATCACCTCTTCTTCATGCTCTACTACAATTACTGTATTGCCTAACTTCTTGAGCTCTTCCAAAACACTTACTAAGTTTCTGGTGTCTCTTGGGTGTAGGCCAATGCTCGGTTCATCTAAAATGTACATGGAGCCTACAAGAGCGCTTCCTAATGAGGTAGCCAGTTTTATTCTTTGGTGCTCACCGCCCGACAGTGTGGAGGTAAGCCTATTTAAAGTTAAGTATCCCAAACCCACCTTGTAGAGATAACTCAATCTATTGGTTATTTCTGTAAAAATGCGTTTAGCTATTTTTTGCTCGTGCTCTGATAATTGGATAGCATCAAATACTCTGATCAGCTCGTTTACGGGCATGAGTACCAGATCTATGATTGAGTAGCCGCTGATTTTTACATAACCTGCATCGCCTCTCAAGCGCGTACCTTTACAGTCAGGGCACGTTGTGCGGCCTCTGTAGCGAGATAGCATTACCCTGTACTGTATTTTGTGGGTTTTGGATTCTAAATGTTTGAAGAAAGCGTTGAGGCCTTTAAAATGCTCGTTGCCCGTCCAAAGTAATTTTTTTTCATCTTCTGTTAACTCATAATAAGAACGATGTATAGGGAAGTCGAAACGAATACCGTTTTTGAGCAGCGGATCTGCCCATTTTTTCATGGTTTCGCTGCGCCATGGTGCAATAGCACCTTCATAAACAGACAGGTTTTTATCTGGTATTACCAAATCTTCGTCTATGCCTAAGATTTTGCCAAAACCCTCGCAAGTTTTGCATGCACCGTAAGGGTTGTTAAAGCTAAATAGGTTTGCGCTCGGCTCTTCAAAGGAAATACCGTCTAGCTCAAATTTATCTGAAAATGATTTTCTGATGGGTTTTTCATCTTTGGGGAATGTCTCAATGATGCAGGTGCCGTGTCCTTCAAAAAAAGCAGTTTGTACAGAGTCGGCTATTCGGTATTCATTGTCTTCATCGCCGGGTTTTACCGAATTTCTATCAATTAAAATATTGAAGCTGAGTTTTTTTAAGGCTTTGTCTTCCTGTTCTAACAACTCTTCGATCAGCATGGCCTCGTCGTTGGCTTCAACCCGAGAAAAGCCTTTTTGCATTAAAATTTTCAGTTCTTCTCTAATGGTTTTGCCTTTTCTGATGTTTAATTCGGTTAAGACCATAAACTTGGTGCCGCCTTCAAAAGCGTTGATGTAATTGACTACATCAGAAACACTGTCTTTGCTCACCATTTCTCCTGAAACTGGCGAATAGGTTTTACCAATACGCGCAAAAAGCAGCTTCATGTAATCATAAATTTCTGTGGTAGTACCCACTGTAGACCTCGGATTCTTGGTGGTCACTTTTTGCTCAACGGCTATGGCGGGGCATACTCCTTTAATATATTCTACCTCTGGCTTTTCCATCCTGCCCAAAAACTGACGGGCATAGGCACTCAGGCTTTCCACATACATTCGTTGTCCTTCGGCAAAAAGAGTATCAAAGGCAAGGGAGGATTTTCCTGATCCAGAAACCCCGGTGATTACTACAAATTTATTTCGAGGTATGGCGACGCTTAAATTTTTGAGGTTGTTGACTTTAGCGCCTTTTACAATGATGTATTCTTTTGGGTCGAGCTGGTCTATAGTAGTTGCAGGCATGATGTTTCAGTTTTTATCTCTACAGCGAAGACGCCTTGTACTAAATATTTGTTGGCAGTGTTGCTTTGAGAATTTCTGCAAATATCAATATTATTTTTTGTGTAAGAAAGATTATGCTCGGTATAACTTGGCCTTGATTTACACCTGACTCTTATTTCTTATTTTGGTCGATGCTGAAAAGTGAAATCGATTTCTTTGGGTTTTTGTATAGCTTTACCCCCAACTAACTGCCTTATAGGATTCTAAAACCAATTCTAGCCCTATATATTATTACATAGGTTGGGCTGTAATGAACAAATATGCATTTTGAAAAAGACAATTGTTAAAAAAATTAAAAAAATTGACAACCCTCCATAAAGTTACATCGTAAAGGTTAACATGTTTCTGCAAATCGACGTGCTTAAAATCACATAAGCTCATACTGAGCCCTTTCTGACCTTACTATCCCATCCCTATGCTGTAATTTTTTTGCGATTTTGCCTAAAAAGGTACGTCGGCATGGGTGGTGTGTTCCATAAACCAAATAATCCTTTTTTATGAAGACCACTTTTCTTTTATTTTTTCTTCTTGCATTTCTGCCAGTATTATCAAAATCATTAAAGTTAAAAGAAGGCTATAAAGAGCATGGCAAGGCATCTTATTATGGTAAGAAATTTCATGGTAGGCTAACAGCCAATGGCGAAAAGTTTAATATGCATGCCTTAACTGCAGCCCATAAATCTTTACCTTTTAATAGTTTGGTAAAAATAACCGATGTAACTACCGGCAAACAGATCATGGTAAGGATCAATGATCGTGGTCCTTTTATAAAAGGTAGGATGTTAGACCTCTCAAAAGGAGCAGCTAGAGAGTTGGATATTTTAGAAAGAGGTGTTGTAAATGTGCGATTAGAATTGGTAAGATTAGGCACAGGCGAAGAGGAGTTTGAAGAAGAGGCCACTGAGCGAAGAGAGGAGAAGAAAGTAGTAATAAAAAAGCCCAAACCCGAGGGGAGTGTACATGCTGTAAAGACTTTTAGTATCTGGGGCAAGCCTAAACCTGCAAAGGGCTATGGTATACAAATCGGCTCGTTTACTTCAGAAAAGCAGATGCTTACAGAAGCAAAGAAAGCATATAGCAGAGATTTAAAGGATTTGTACATACAGCAAGTCGTATTAGACCGAAAGCTCCATTATAGAATTTTATACCTAGCAAGAGAAGATAAAGAATTATTGGCCAAGGCCTTAAGACGGATTAGGAAAATGGGGTATCGGCAAGCCTTTATTCGTTCCCACCAAACAACCAAATAATCTAGAACCTGTAGCTTATGGCTGCAGGTTTATTTTTTTTTGTGCCTACTAAATAAGTAATGCAATTAGCGTTTAATGTATTGGATAACAATTAAATCCAAATAAAACATTTTTAAGACGAAATTGATAAGCATGAAAAAAGCATTTGTTCTACTGTTGTCAATCATTTTTTTAACATCAGCAGTAAAGGTAGATCCTCAACAAGATAAGGAGGCCTTAGAAAAACTAATATTGGAGTCTACAAAAGCGCTCTCTGATTACCACAAGAAAAAAAACAAAAGCGCTGTATTGAAGCACTTTCATGAGAGAATGCTCATAGACTTTACATACATAAGCATTGCTGGTAAAGTAAACAATGAGCGTATAGACTACAATGAGTTTGCGGCGCATCTAGACGAAATCTCTCACGGTAAAATGGGTTTTACACACGATGTCGAAATCATGCGTACCTACATTACAGGCGATATAGGTGTAGTTAGCTTAACAGAAGACTACGAGATGAAGTACAACGGAGAAGTACTCAACAAAGGTTCTCAATTGATCACAACCACTGCAAAAAAATTTGGGAATGAGTGGAAAATCATCAGGATGACAGTAATTGAGGTAGAAAACGAAAAGTTGAAGGGTACCTGCTTATGTGAGATATTTTCAGGAAATGGCCCTAAAGGTGAGATGATAGCCAAAGTGACCTCTCCCGGCGGGAAAAACTACAACTCAGATATGTTCAACTTCTCTTTTTCAAAAGAAAATAAAGTGAAGACCTTGGTTACTATGGAAGATACAAAATACACATGGGAAAACAGCTTTTCTTTGTGGACGGTAGATGCCGATGGTAATAAAGTGAAGCAAGTTGGACAGGCTGCTTCGGAAGGTGATGTTATAAAGTTACTAGTGAGCAAAAAGTTCACAGATCACTGTACCGATTTTAGGGTGAGGCAATAAGCTTAATATACATAGGATAAAAAAGGCCGCTGTTTTCAGTTGGCCTTTTTTTATTGCAGAGGATATTAAAGTTTACAATGCTCGCTACTACTCAGGCCCTAAAATGCAGTTGATGTAAGCGTCTTGGGCGAATACATCAATTAAAGTACTCATTTGAGCGTTTACGCTTTAATGAAAATATAGCTTAATCTTAGTTAAGTAGGTGTACAGAATTAAATTGACTTTAACCCTCCCTAAGGTACATCATAAAGCACTTACTTTTAGGCTCATTAGAAAAAAACCTAGAGAGGGCCAACCTTGGCAGAGGATTATCTATATTTACTTTTATCTTTTCACGTAAATACAAAAATGGAACAAGCCACTGAACTTAAACTTGGGCATTTTTTCTCATAAAACTACTAAGCCCATGACTCAAGTCGTGGGCTTAGTGGCAAAATAAGAAAGAATATAGTGTAAAAGATCTACTTAAGTGGGAGTGTGCATATTTTATCCATTTCAGTATTCAGAAAGGCTAAATGGTCTTTGTTTTTTATAGCAGCAAATGATTTATTAAGTGTCGTCTTCTGGTTTAGATTCTTTGTCTGCTTTTTTCTTTTTCTTCTTTTTTTTCTTGTCAGGAAGAACCAGGTCTTCACTGATGATTTCGGTATCGCTGAAATCTTCTTCAGTGGCAGCTTTGCCTTTTTTCTTCCGTTTTTTCTTTTTTCGCTTCCGTTTTTTCTTTTTCTTCTTTTTACCTTTCTCGCCGGTTTCTTCTTCAAGTACTTCTTCTGAATTTTCAGTAGCTAAGCTGTCGCCAGCATTTTGGGTCTCTACAGCAGTAGAGTCAATAGCATCAGGGTCTCCAAATTCCATTTCGTAATACAACTGGTCTGCCAGTTTAGGCGGTTCCTTTTTCTGTACTATTTGATGCGTAGAGTCTTCTTCTGCCTCCTCAACTTTAAACGGTCTTGGGTTTTTGGTGCTTACCCTCTTAGGATTATTGGCATTGCGTCTTTTTCTTGGGCTCGAGAAAATATTGGACAAGAAGTTATCTTTCTTCACAATTCCGTTTTTGTTTCTGTGGTTTTTATAGTCCACATCTGGGGGAACTGGTTCAGAACCATCAGAAAAAACGAGCAAGCCATATCTATTTTTAAAAGTATCTTCTTGCGCCAATAGTGTAGAGTCTGAGCCAAAATCTGGGGCAAGAAAGGCGTCATCCACATACATATC
>CAKZMZ010000408.1 GCA_937129345.1 uncultured Thalassovita sp.
TATGGAACTCGGCCTACAACTCGCCACCGAACCCATTTACCCAAAATGGAAAGAAGGTTCTGAATTTAAAGCGATTAGGGAGGAGTCTTTGCAGTAACTTACAACTCTATTCATCCCTGTAAAATAAAAAAGAGAGGCTCATGAAACCTCTCTTTTACTAAACATTTTAGCATTGGGATTTTGCGAAGTTGATTTTTTATCAGCTTTGTAGATTAAGAATTAGCTATTGACTATTTCCTAAATCTAAACCTTCTTTTGATCCTGTACTCCATTAAGAGTTCTTCTGTTCCCTCGCTGGTGGTAAGCATGGCCACGTTATCGCATTCGCCATCGCCAAAATCAAGTGTTCTTACGGCATCCCCAGCAGTTGTTTCAATCACGCCTTTGGTAATCCATGGGCAAAGTCTAGATTTTATTAAAGGTGTGGTAATCTCACGAGTGTAGTTCACGCCTCTTGGAGTAACACCACTGGCAGAACCGGTAATCTGGAACACGTCATCTCTCCTTTCTTTTGTATCTGCACCTTCTATTTTTTCAAAGGTTCTTGTGGCTTCTCTTGTAAATACTTCTCCCTCAGGGGTTGTGATTTTTCCACTTTCTAAAACGGCTGTTCTCTTGGTTTCACTTTCTATGGTTCTGGTACGAGTACCTGCAATCTTATTATCATTTACGTAAAAGTCCTCAAACGTTTGGACAACCTGGGACCCCGCTTGCCCTCTTGGACCGGTAACGGTAATTACAATTTTACCTTTTCTTACCATGCCACGGCCATTTTCACAACCATCGCCATAATCTACGGTAATAACCACCGGAAAGCCACCTGCTTCTGCGCGTTCTATGGTACGCATGGCACAACCCTGAAAACTAACACCGAAACGCCCATTATCCATATCATCGATATCTATGGCATCATCAACATCAAAAGCTATTTCAGTAAAAACATTTTCTGCAAAAGCAGTTTCTTCCAATTCAGTTTCAGGATCGATGGCATCATTCTCACTGTCTTCACAAGAAGTGAATACAAGCGCCATGCTGATACCGACTAACATCAAAATTCTCTTCATACTTGCAAGGTTTAAAATTGACTTTTTCATGATTTTTAAAATTTAAGTTTGGTTGATTTCTAATTAAAAGCTGTATTTGTAGGCATACAGTAGGCCTGTTTACTACAAGAAAAATCGTAGTAGTTTTATAATTGATGATTGACTGTTGCTATATAATTCGCTGTTTGTACTTTGTTAGGAATCCATTATTTTCTCAAAAATTTAAATTCATAAATAAGCTGAGCGACCTACCCAAAAGAAACTGGTCGATGCTAATGAGCTGCGGCTCTTGCCTATTTGCTCTTCTTTGATACACATTCTGCCTGTCAAAAATGAAAGAGCGCGTATCCACATTATTTCTATTATACAGATTAAAAACCGACGCGCCCAACTCAGCTTTGGTCTTGCCTATGCTAAACGGATAACTCACCGAAGCGTCTAACCTATGATAACTGGGCAAACGTGCATTGTTTCTGGCAGTATATGCTATTCGAGTCCTGCCATTTACTGTGCTTACTTCGCTTGGTTGTGAATAAGGCCTACCTGAACCATAAAGCCAATTCAATGAAAGTTGAACATTACCGGCCCTTAGCTGCTGTAAGAATTTAATTTCGTGCAATTGGTCATGGTCTGCATCAAACTCATTTCTTTGGTTCAATTCTTCAAATTGATGGGTTACATTGGCCAAGCTGTAAGAAACGGCTGCTGTGTATCGTTTCCACTGCTTGCTCACATACATATCTATGCCTTTTGCTTCTCCACGTCCACCTGATAAGATTTGATTAAATTCCCATTGTGACCTTAAACTACTTGCATCCATTACATTTAAGTAATCGGCACGAACCAAGCCCTCAAAGTCTCTTTGGTAAGCAGCCAACTCGGCAGTAAATCCGTTGTTCTGGTATAGCAAACCCACTTGGTAATGATCAGATGATAGCACAGAAATCTCATCGTCCTGAGTGCCATTGCTCCCTGCCAAAACCCAAAAGTCTTGGTTAAAGTTAAAAGGCAATGAAGTCTCTGCCTGGCTAATAAATTGGTAGTACTTACCACCTGATGCATTAAAGGTTAGTTGCTCGGTAAGTTTCCAATTGAGTGCCAATCTAGGTGCCACGTAGAACTTTTCCGTACCCGAATACCAAGTATTCCTCAAACCTGCAGTAATACTAAAGTTATTCATTGGAACATAGGTGTCTTGTAAGTAAAACCCTGCTTGCATAGCCGAGTTGTTCAAGGCCCTCGTTCTATTTCTTTCTATAATTTTATCTTCATAGCTGATGGTATTGTCCACAAGGAATAGTCCTGCATCTATTTGGTTTTTTGTACTGAGTTGATATTCTACATCAAACCTAGCTACTTTTTCTTCTAAAATGTTATCTCTGTTGATTGATAAATTCCGCTCTCTTGTTTCGTCTATGTCTTCAAAAACACTTTCTATGGTAAGCAAGTAATCCTTTTCAAATTTTGAGTAGCCCAAACTCAGAGTTGAGAACAATTTATCATTCCAAGAGCGACTCCATTTTGCACCTGCCCCTGTATTCCCCAACTTGAAAGATTCATCTAAATTCTCAGTCAAAGCCCTGGAAACACCCCTTATTACAAACCTTTCATTCTGTTGGTAATCATCTCCACCTCTGTAATAGCTAAAAGAAATCACATCTTTGTCAGAAGCATACCAAGTAAGCTTACTGTGTATATCGTAAAAATGAAAGTCATCTCCCGAGAAGCGGTTATTTCTATTGCTTAAAGAATTACTGAAAGCAGGCAGTTCTGTGTCCGCATAATTATAAATCTTATCGAACAAACTGGTTTCTACCAAGTCGGTATAGGATCTTCTTACAGAAACCAAAGCAGTTACATTTTTACCTATGGGTGTTTCGGCCAATAGTTCTGCACTCAGTAAATTTAGCCCTACTCCCACTTTTGGTTGATAACGGTTGCCTGATTTACCCGTAATGTCAATAATGCTTGAAGCCCGTCCACCATATTTTGCATCGAAGCCGCCTTTATAAATTTGGATATCTTTTACCGCATTCATATTGATAGAGCTAAAAAAACCATACAAGTGATCTAAATGATACACCGTAAACCCATCAAATAAAACTAGATTCTGGTCTGGTAAACCACCTCTTACATGAAGCGCTGAGGCCCTTTCAGTAGCTATGCTGATGCCCGGTAGCATTTGTAGACTTCTAAAAATATCTTGCTGCCCTATTTGCGGCACTTTAGCTATTTCTCTCGGGTTTACCCTAGCTTGCCCCGATACGCCGTTAAGAGCGACCAATTCTGTTGGAGCATTGGTAATTTCTATTTCTTCTAAATACGATATCTTACTTTTAAGTGTAATTTCCTGTTGGCCATTTTCTAACCGAATACCCTGTGTTTGATAACCTATGTGGCTAGCCCACAAACTATCTGGTTGTTCATTTTTTGTTGAAAAATTAAAGAAGCCCTCTTGGTTGGCTGCCACACCTTTTTTCTCTCCTTTTGCATCTCTTATCCAAACGGTTGCATAAGGAATGGTCTCTCCAGTTTCTATATCTTTTACTATGCCACTAAAAGTGTAGTTTGATGTAACCACTAGGTTTTGCTCCTGAAGCGTTTCTTCCTTAAGACTTTTGGCTCTTCTTAGCACCAAGCGGTCTTCTGCCAGCATGATGGCCTCTAGCCCAGTATCTTTCAATATGTTGCTCCAAGCGGTTTTCATGTTGACGTTTTTAAATTTTACTGTTATGGTTACTTCTTCAATTACTGCTCGCTCAAATGCGATTTCTAATTGGTACTGCCTTCTCAAAGAGTCTATTACCTCTGTTAAAGGTGTATTTTTAAAGTTTATAGTCAGTAGTTTTTCATTTTCTTGAGCAAGCACAGTCGTTTTCATGCCTACTACAATCAGCAGGATGCTCATTAACCTCACGTACTTTTTCTTTTTAATGGTTGAAGTCATACGCTATTCCTGCTCAATCACTACGGTACTGTTATCTTCTGCTATTTTATATTTTAATTCCATGGGCAGACAAATCATCTTTAAAGCTCCCTCTAAATCATCTTTGGTAAAAGATCCTGAGTATCTCCTATTTTTAATATTGGCTTTTAGTTCTATGTTGATTCCGTACTGCCTTTTCAATTCATCTAGCACAATATTGAGTGGGATGTCATCAAACCTGAAAATTCCCTTTCTCCATGCTATCGTTTCTTCTGGCACAAAATCATCCAAAGAGACCTTCTCCTGCTCAACTCTGATTTTTTTGCCCGGGGTTAAAGTTTGAGATACCTTGTACTCGTTTTGAACCCTTACCTTACCGGTGTAGCAAGCCACGTTGAGCAAATTCTCGCGTTCTTGCACATTAAAGCTGGTACCCAACACACTCACACTGCCCAAGCTGGTTTTTACGGTAAATTGCTCCCCTTCTTCTACCTCAAAAAAGCCCTCTCCTCTTAAAATCACCTCTCTTTTTTCTTGCCAAGTGCCTTTATGAAAGCTAATAGAAGATGCTGCATTTAGAGTAACGCTTGATCCATCTGGCAGGGCAACTGCCAATTGCTCTCCTATGCCTGTTTGGTAGGTAGTTTCTGTCTGGTTGAACCAGAAGAAACCTAAAAGCAACAAAATGGAAGCGGCTACTGCCATGCCTACCCTGCCTAAAGTACTTTGGTAAAAAGGAATCACTTTCACTTCGTTGCTTTTCCCCTTTTCGGTAGCTGAATCTATCTTTGTCCATAATGCTTCTATTTGACCATTGCTGATTTCTCGCTCCTTTCCTCTTATCAAGCGCACCAACTGTTTTGCTTCGTTGATGGCTTCTTGCTTATCTTGGTTTTGTTCGAGCCAACTTTCCCAAGCTTCAGCTTGCTTGCCGGACAAGACCCAATCGAGAAAGGCCTCATCTGCCGCAAAATCTGCTGCTTGGTAGTTTCTATATTTTGCTGCTTCGTGTAACATATTGACTCATTTATTCAGGTAAGACATACTTTGGATTTTTGTACTCTATTTTTTTCAACTTTTTTTGAAAAAATTTGTAACTATCTGATTATCAACTAAAAAAATTGAATAAAAAAAGTAATAAAAGTTGCTTGGCAGTACTAATCACACTTTTGACTGCCTGCATGGCCTTGTGCAACAAGTTGCGGGCAGACTGGTAATTAATGCCCAAGGTCTCTTCAATTTCTGCAAAAGAGAGTTGCTGATAAAATTTGAGGTAGATGATTTCTTTTTGCCGCTTAGAAAGTGTTTGTAAGGCCTGCTGTATCTTTTGTTTGTTCTCTTCTTGGATTTCCCCGAGGATGGTCGCCTCTTCAAAATTGGCTTCCAATTCAAAATCGTGGTTTTCAGTTTCATCTTGTACCACAGAGGCTTGCAAAGGCGCCTGTTGCGACAGTTTACGGACTATTCGGCGGCGTAATGCACCAAGTAGGTATCTTTTAATGGAATCGGTTTCTCCTATGCTCGCTCGCTTTTCCCACAAATCGATAAATAATTCTTGGATGGCGTCTTCTACTAAACCGGCATCGGAAGTAAAGCGGCTGCCATATTTGTACAATAGTCGCACATATTGCCTAAATATACGCTCAAAAGCCGCTTTATCGCCTTTTCGGTAGGCTGTCCAGTCTTGCAGGTTTTCCATAATTGTCTAGTTCTTTCCAAATGTAAAAGCGAAATATTGAAATAGAAATGCTTACTACACTTTCAAAGTGTTGCTTTTAATGTTTCGGTAGCTTAGACAAATGGGATGGGGGAAGGTTTAATGCTGCGATTTTTGCAAACCTGAATAAGCTTGAGATAAATTCAGCTTTTATTTGTTAGATTTATAGTAGGTCAACATTTTACATTTTTAAAGCATAAAATGATGTCAAAACTAGTTGGTGATGATTTACAGGAAATATTGAAAATATTGGACAATAATAAAGAAAGATTATTTCAAGATTATCCGATACAATCATTGGCTATTTTCGGTTCTTATTCTCGAAAAGAAGAAAAACCAAATAGTGACTTAGACATACTTGTTGAGTTTTCTGATATGATTGGAATCAGATTTATTGATTTAGCAGAAGAACTAGAGAAGTTGTTAGGTTTAAAGGTAGATTTAGTATCAAAAAATGGCATCAAAAGTAAATATTTACAAGCCATAGATTCAGATTTGATTTATGTCTAAACGAGATTCCATATTACTCTTAGACGATATGTTACAGTCTTGCTTGAAGATAAAAAAATATATTGGGGATTTAGATTATAATTCATTTGTAGAAGATGATAAAACGGTAGATGCCGTTGTTCGAAATTTTGAAATAATCGGAGAGGCAGCGAATCGAATAGATCAAGATTTTAAAGAAGCCAATCCCGATATAGAATGGACGAGGATCCGCGGTTTAAGAAACAGAATTGTACATGAATATTTTGGTATAGATAATCAAATAATCTGGACAATTATTAAAACCTACTTAAACACACTAATAGAGCAACTCAAAACAGGAAATCTTAAAAAGTCTAAACTGACTGAATTATTTAAGAATAATTTATCCAAAATATTAGAGGGTCTTGCTTGCTACTATACAAAAAAGATTTAATAGTGTCATCCCTACGGGATTTTACCGCTGTTTTGTGCCTTATTGGCTAATAATCATTTTATCCCTAGCGGGATTACAGAAAAATGTATAGTAGTTAGAGGGTCTTGAAGAAAATGGACTAGTTGAATTATCTGAAGATAGTATAAAGATAGTTGAGTAAAATTTAACTTCATTAATTGCTATCTCTCATTTTTTAGTCCAAACGACCGTTGCACAGTCATTAACTTAAACCAGTTGGTGATATTCACTAAAAGCCTAATCTCGTATTTTAGCTTCTTTACCAATCAACGTGATTAAAAGCCAATTTAGGATAGAAGGCATATATTTCATATGTTCAGCAAAGAAAATCATACTAATAGAATCCCAATGCTCGCAATAAGAAATTACCTTGTCCTGCTCATCTGCTCAGTGGTTTGCTTAAATTGTACTGAAAGTGAACAAACGTCGGATACCGCCAAGCAATCTCCCAACATTGTTTTAATTATCTCTGATGACCAAAGTTGGACTGACTACAGTTTTATGGGGCACAAAACCATTGAAACTCCCAACATTGATAAATTGGCCAATACTGGATTAACTTTTACCCACGGGTATGCCACTGCTCCGCTGTGCAGCCCTTCGTTGGCTTCCATCATTACAGGCCTATATCCCCACCAAGCTGGTATTTTAGGTAATGACCCCATTTTTGAATCTAAAGAAAAAAAGTATACCAATGAGTGGATGATTGAAAGAAGGACTGCTTACCAAAAATACATCGATCAATTTAAGGAAGTCAATACTATTGCTGACCTTCTTGGGGAAAAAGGCTATATATCTTTACAAACTGGCAAATGGTGGCTGGGTAATTATTCTACGGGAGGTTTTGACCAAGGAATGACGCACGGAGACCCGAGCAAAGGAGGACGTCATGGAGATGAAGGACTTAAAATAGGTCGTGAAGGCATGGAAGAGATATTCAACTTTATAGACAGTGCCCAACAATCAAATACCCCATTTTTCTTATGGTATGCACCCTTTTTGCCTCACAGTCCACACACCCCACCTGAGGCACTGCTAGAAAAATACTTGGCCTTGGCTCCTACCCCTGCTGTGGCCAGATATTGGGCCATGTGTGAGTGGTTCGATCTTACTTGTGGACAATTAATGGATTATGTGGAAACAAAAGGCATAAATGAACAAACGCTATTTGTCTATGTAACAGACAATGGTTGGATCCAAAATCCTGATAGACCAAACAGATATGCCCCACGCTCTAAAAGAGAACCTTATGAGATGGGCATCAGAACACCAATTGTTTTTAAATGGGAAGGAAGCATCAAACCAAATATGGATACCACTACAGCCGTAAGCGCCATAGATATAGCTACCACCATTTTGGAAATCTGTGGCATTGAACCTGAAGAAAACATGCAGGGCATAAACGTATTGAATAGCGAAGTATTGAAGGCCCGCGATTTAATATTTGCTGAAAATTACAGCCATGATTTCACTACAGTAGATTCTAGCTTGCTACAAAGGATTGCCATAGATATGCCTTATAAATTAATTCTGCCTGATACCACTAACCAACCGGAGGCTTCTATCGAGCTTTTTAACATAGTGGAAGACCCCCATGAAAAAAATAATTTAGCTGATGCTCAATCTAGGAAAGTGGATTTGATACAAGATAAAATCAGGGCTTGGTGGGAGGATGAGTAGTTGTTAGTTTCCTATTTCAAAAAAGATAGATAGTCTCCTGCCTCTACTTGTAGCGCAATTGGCGCATTACCAAAGTCAGGAGACTTCTGCTAGCTCGGTTTTAGTTCAATGTTTTGTTACGGGTCTCCGCTGAAGCTAAAGACCCGCACCAGTATTTTCAATCCTGCCCACTATCAAAAACCACTTCACCCAAACCGCCGTCGCCTTTTTTACCTGCCCTGAGGCGTTTTACTTCTTCAATTTCTCTGCGTAAGTCTTCAAAATGGTAGACCAACTCTCCGCTGTCTCCCACGGTCAACTCACCACCCAAGTCATATACCAAATCTTCCATAATTTCTTTGATTTGATCACGGTCCAACTTTTCCTCTTTTTCTGATTGATTTACCAAAGCCATCAGGGTTTCTTCGGGCAGTTGTCCATCTCGGGCGTTAAAAATTGTCTTCATCAAACGTTTTCTGATATTATGCTTATGGATTTCCTTGTTTTTCTTTCGGTTCCTAAAATACCTCACGGTCGGAATCAAAAAGAATATCAAACTAAATACAAATGGAACAATGCCTAAGAAAATAGAGGCAGTCGCTAAAGTATCTGGAGGCAAGCCTGGCAGCAAATCGAATAACCAACCTTGCATCACTTTAAAAGAGAAAAAGAGGTTAACACCATTCATTCCGCCCACAATCACATTACGCATTTGCGAATTGGCAGTTTGCCTGTAAGGCGCTTCGTATTCGTCCCAATACCATTGCACTTTGGTGTCGTCTAGTTCTGCTTTTCCTCTCACCAAGTCTTCAAAATCGCCATAAAGCGTGCCTTGATCGGTTACTTCCGCTTTGCCATTGAATTTCACCAAGCAGTCTGTAAAGAAATCTTCCGCCTCTTCTTTTTTATGCCCTGCCAGACCAATTACCTCAGACTGCACCATGATCGCTTTTTGTTCACGCAAGTAAGCAGCTACTTCTCGGTAATTTTCCAAAGCATCAGGCTCAACACGTGGTGGGCCAAACACAAAATCATACACTGAGGCCACAAAGCTTTTCTTGGTTTTTCCGCTTTTGTCTTTTCTGCCCAAAGGTTCATACTCTTTGTAGCGATAACCGTTGGGATCTGTTCTGTACACCGTTCTTCTCGTAACTGTACTGTACACAAACAAATCGGTGAACAAATCCATGATAAGGTACATTTGGAAGAAGTTCATACCTCCTCCCCCTCCTTCAAAACCACCATCATCATCGCTGTTTCGAGAAATGCTGATCACGACCAAACCAATCATTAATACCAAAAACAGCACAAAATAGACCACCAGCATTACGGTAATCCATATTCTAAAAAGAAATTTGAAAACAGTCCATGCTTTATCTTTCACTTCTGCCCAAATCTCTTTCCATGATTTCTTGCCACGTCTCCTTAAAGATTTGCCAAAATCGTAAATCAAGTCACCATTCTCAGTAACCTTTAGGCGACTTTCGTATTTTTCTACCAAGGCCTCCAAAGCATGTTTTGCATCATCCATATTAATGGCAGAGAGCGACGCTGCATCACCGATAGTCAATTGTCTCTTGCCTCCTTTTAGTTGCTTTTCAAGGCTAATGAGTCCTGTTTGGGTTTCGTCCATAGTTCAGTCTTTAATTTTACTCTATTTCAACCCTCACAAGGGTTCAGAACCCTTGTGAGGGTTGAAAAGAAATGAAAGAATAAATTCTAATTTACACCATTTCTAAAGTTGGTAGAAATTTTGGCGATTTTCTTACATTACTTGCTTGTTCAAACGCATAAGCCATAGCTATGAGTTCAGGCTCTTTGTAGGCGGTAGAAAAGATGGAGACGCCTACAGGTAAACCATGTACATAACCTGCAGGAACGGTGATGTTAGGGTAACCTGAACGTGCAGCAGGCGTAGAGCTTCCCCCACCAAAATGATCACCATTAATTACATCTATTGGCCAAGACGGGCCGCCTGTTGGAGCGATAATAGCATCTAGGTTGTGTTCAGCTATTGTAGCATCTATGCCCTCTTCGCGCGAAATCTTTAAAATGGTCTCCAAAGCTTCTTTGTATTCAGGGCTTTCCAAATCGCCTTTCTCCTCGGCCATTTCTAAAATCTCTTGTTGGAAATAAGGCATGGATTGCGCTGCATTTTGCTTGTTGAATTCAATGACTTCTGCCAAATTCTTTACAGGAGCCGCCTCACCCAAGCCTGCCAAGTATTTGTTTACACCATCCTTAAATTCATATAACAATACTTGAAAGCCTGCTTGCCCATATTCCCTGCTTGTTTTTAACTCTACCGGATCAACGATTTCCGCACCTTGTGCTTTCATAATCTCAAAAGCTTGCTCCAGCACTTCATCCACTTTCTCATGAAAACCCATATTCTCACGCAAAACTCCTAGTCTTTTGCCTTTCAACCCATCAGCTTTTAAAAACTGAGTATAGTCTTGATGCGATTTGCCCTTACTGTTTTGTGTTACGGCATCTTTTGTATCAACACCTGTGAGTGGGCCAAGCAAAGCAGCAGCGTCTGCCACCGTTCTCGCCATAGGGCCTGCGGTGTCTTGGGTATGAGAAATGGGGATAATGCCCGAGCGACTCCAAAGGCCGACCGTGGGTTTAATGCCGACTACGCCATTAGTAGATGAAGGGCAGACTATTGATCCATTGGTTTCTGTACCAATGGTGATGGCACAGAGATTGGCAGAAACAGCCGCTCCTGAACCTGCACTGGATCCGCAAGGGTTTCTATCTAATATATAAGGGTTTCTCGTTTGCCGTCCCCTACCACTCCAACCGCTAGATGAACGGGTAGACCGGAAATTGGCCCATTCACTCAGGTTAAGTTTGCCTAATAAAATCGCACCTGATTCTC
>CAKZMZ010000409.1 GCA_937129345.1 uncultured Thalassovita sp.
GCCTGAAATTGCTTCGAGCAGAGCACCAAGCCAATAATCTCCCTCCTGCTTCAGAGGCCATGTGGCATCCTAAGCCGATAGAAGAGCTGTACGATTTAAAAGACGACCCACAAGAACTCAATAATTTGGCAGAAAGCCCTGAATTTGCAGAAGTAAAAGAACGCCTCCACAGCAAAATGACCGATTGGATTTTAAGGCACAGAGACATTGGCTTTCTACACGAAGCTGAGTTTATGATACGCTCAAAAGGCAGTACGCCTTACGAGTATGCCCAAAGTGATGATTATCAGCTAGAAAACATATTGGCTGCTGCAGAAAAAGTGGGTAAAGCTTCTGTTCAGGAGTTCATTGAAGGTCTTAAAAATAGCGACAGCGGCGTGCGCTATTGGTCTGTTATTGGTTTGCTCAATTTAGGAGAAGAAGCCAAATCAGCTGAAAGTGATTTGCTAAATGTACTCAAAAACGACACTTCGCCCAGCGTGCAGATTGCTGCCGCAGAAACACTGTGTGGTTTGGGCAATTGCGAGCCTACTCTACCCATCTTGGAAAAATACCTCAAAGACGAGCGTGTTTGGGTTACCTTATACGCTGCCCGTACAACGCAATTAATTGGCGAAGCTGCTAGACCATTGATTCCCACTATAAAACAAGTATTAGAAAACAACTTGGGAGAACCTGGTGCCAAAAGAAAGTACAAAGACTTTAATTATGCAGCTTTTATCAGTTGGCCTTTGGAGTGGAGCTTGCAAGAAATGGGCGAGCCCGTGGAAAATTAATCTAAGCCTGCAAGGTTTTCATGCTTAAAAAAATGTGAAAACCTTGCGGTTTTTTTTGTAAAGCCTCTTGCTTAGCATAAGCTTATACTGACGATTACTAGCCAGAAAACCCCAACATCGTAGCTGTCCTATTACTTCACCCACCCTTCGTTTTTTGAGCATTTTAATTGAGTTCTTGTGCTTAAGTTGTATATTTCATCTACAGAACATCAAACAGATAGTATGATGAAAGATTTAGCTGAAACTCGCATAAATAAAATGCTGCCATGCCTCAAAAAAAAAGTCCTTAACTTTTTGTCATTATTACTGCTATTAACACAATGCGCCTCTCCCGGCTCTGATACCATTGTTGCCCAACAAGAAAAGGAATTACCCGAACCCACACGCTTCGATATCATGCGCGGCGTGAACATCAGCCATTGGCTTTCGCAGAGCGATCGTAGGGGGCAAGAACGAAGAGCTTGGTTTACAGAAGAAGACGTAAAATTTATAAAAGATTCCGGTTTCGATCATATTCGTATTCCTATAGATGAAGAACAAATGTGGGATGAAGCCGGACAGCAAGAAGCGGAGGCTTTTCAATTGCTGCACAATGCTTTGGCATGGGCACAAAAGAATCAACTTAAAGCCATTGTGGATTTGCACATTCTACGATCCCACCATTTTAACGAAGGCGACAAGCCACTTTGGACCGACCCTGCAGCACAAGAACAGTTTTTTGAATGCTGGAAGCAACTTTCAGCAGAATTAAAAGAATACCCCAATGATCAAATAGCTTATGAATTGATGAACGAGCCTGTTGCCGATGATCCAAACGATTGGAACAAGCTCGTGGCAAAAGGAATAGAAGTGGTGAGGGAAAACGAACCCGAAAGAAAAATCTTGGTAGGCTCTAACCGATGGCAATCTACAGAAACCTTTGTTGATTTAACATTACCTGCCAATGACAGCAACATCATAGTCAGTTTTCATTTTTACACGCCTATGGCGCTCACGCATTACAAAGCCTCTTGGGTAGAAAGTGGTAAATACGAAGGCCCGGTGCAATACCCCGGAGAAGTGGTAAAGGAAGCTGACATCTCAGCCTTGGCTACAGACTTACAAGAAACCGTGAAAAATGCAGCTGGCACTTACAACATAGACAGCCTGCGCAATCATATCATCAAGCCAATCAATTTTGCTAGGGAAAGGAACTTGCAAGGGTATTGCGGAGAATGGGGTTGTCTTAAAACCGTACCCAAAGAGAGCATGCTCAATTGGTACAGAGATGTGCGTACCATTTTAGAAAATAATAATGTAGCTTGGACCATTTGGGACTACAAGGGGAGCTTTGGAATTAAAACCGGTGAAAATTTAGAACCAGATTCAGAATTGATACAACTACTTACGGGCGTTCAAATGTAAATTGAGAAGTTGTGAGAAAATTACTTTTTGTGATCAATCCGATTGCGGGTGGTGTAGATAAATCCATTTTTAAGGCAAAGTTAGAAGCTTTTGTTGCACGACATCATTTGGAGCACCATACCTATTTTACCACGGGTAAAGATGATGAAGCCAATATCCGTGATTTGTTGCAGATACACGAACCAAGTATGGCTGTAGCAGTCGGTGGGGACGGCACCCTGCTCATGGTGGCCAAATGTATTTTACACAGTTCCGTTACTTTGGGTATCATTCCTTATGGCTCTGCCAATGGTATGGCTGCAGAGTTACAAATCCCCAACGATAAGCAAGAAGCGCTAGAGACCCTACTCAACGGTAAAGAAATCGTAATCGATACCTTGCTGATCGATAAGCAATACCCCTGCCTACACATTGGCGACGTCGGTTTTAATGCCAAGATTGTAAAACGTTTTGAAGAAGACAAGCAACGTGGGCTTTTAGGCTATGCCAAACATTTTTTTAGGGAGTTTCGCTTTTCGCAGCGGATGAAAAGCATAGTAATCACAGATAAAAATAAGCAAAAAGTAAAATGTCATATGATTGCCTTCGCCAATGCTCGAAAGTACGGCACGGGTGCTTTACTCAATCCTATCGGTAAATTAGACGATGGTTTTTTTGAGCTGTGCATCATCAAAACTATTTCTTTTAGGGTATTTTTGTTAGTACTCGCAACTTTTTTTTCGGGCACGGTATACAAGACCAAGTTTGCTAAAATTATCCGCTGCTCTAAAGCGCAGATTAAGTTAAAGCGAAACAAGACCATGACCGTACAGATAGACGGTGAAATCATCGGTGAGAGAAATAAACTCGATATTGAAATAATTTCACGCAGTTTAAGAGTACGAGTTCCGGCTGTCACCTCCCCTAAGTTTACTGATTACTTGGTGGCAGATATCAATTATGAAGATGGATGACGACGACAATTTTTGAATTCCTTTTAAAAAAGATTTTGCCCTGTGGTGTACTTTCATTGACTAGTTGAGTCTATAAAGGTTTAACATCCATTCAGTATTCGGGTTTGCCAAACCCGAATTGGCGATCCATCTTTTATCTTTTCTACTCTAAGCACAGATGCTAAGAAAGGCTGTTCGAGGTTTTGGTACCTTAGTTTTTTTTATAAAAAATCTTTTTACTGATAACATATCGCAAGTTTGTCACACTAAACTTTAAAGGCGATAGGTAATAAGCCGTGCACAGCAGACTGCTTATCGACTTAAGACAATTGCTACTGGCGCGGGGTCAGTGGCTCCCCGCATTGTCTCATTTTTTTGCTAGAGAAATGCTGCCCACCCAAAGACGTTGGCTGCGGCAGCACTCGCTGGCACCTTTCAAAAACTGAAATCCTAAAACTTAAAAAAATGAAAAAACTTGTGATATACGCAAGCCTGGCATTGGCTTGCCTTTTCGGAACTGTGGCCTGTGAGGAGCCCACAGCAATTGATCCTGATTATAGCATTGCCCCCAATGTGCAAAAAGATAGCACGGGCACAGCCAATTGTCAGGGAGAGAATTGTGACCCTCCTCCTTGCACGGCCTGCTAAATTTGAAACCCCCGAGGTAGTTATCTTGGGGGTATTTTCTGAAGAAATTCTTTCAGAAAAGAATAAACAACCTTTTATTTCCACAACAAAGTGCGTACTTTCATAACAAACCTTAACCAAGGCAATTTTTTCGGCTGCTTACTTCAATAACTCACCCAAAAAGGATAATATTAAACATTGATGTAACAATTATTTGGAGTTATGCACTTTAGGCAAATTTTTTATCTCAGTTTAGTGTTTCTGCCATTTTTTGCTTGGTCGCAAGAGCAATACAGCGCTTATGAAATCTTAGTGAAAAAAGCAGATTCTTTAGTGTACATTGATCCTAAGCGAGGTTTGCTGTATGCCGAGGAAGCGCATCAATTACTTGGCCCAAAAGACGATAATTATGCCGAAAGCCTGTTATTACTCAGCCGTTTGCAGCGAGAAAGTAGAAAGACTAAAGAGGCCGTAGAAACTTTAAAAAAAGGTTTAGAACTTGACCTCAGTGTGGACCAGAAAATTCAATTCTTTAATGAGCAATCACTTAACTATTTTTTACTAGGCAATCAAGACCAAAGGTTTGTGCTTCTTAACAAAGCATGGACTTTGGCCCAAGAATTTAATTTGCAAAAAAACCATGCAACTGTACTCAATAGCTTAGCCAACCACTACACCAACCAATTGCAATGGGACAGCGCCCAGTTTTATTTTGAAAAATTAATACCTTTTGCCCAAAGCAAAGGCGGAAAATTATTGGGCGATTATCATTTTGCACAGGGTTATGCTTTTCAATCAAGAAATTTGGGCGACACGGCAAGGCATCATTATTTGGCTGCCATTGAAACCTATGAAAAAATCAACCTGCCCGTAAGAGCGGCTGATGTACAAAGAACTCTATCTATACTTGAAAGCAATAGAGATCAATACAGCGAAGCACTTGCTCAATTAGCCTTGGCTGAAAAGGTATACAAAAGATTGAACATAGAGGCAAAGTTGGCAAACGTCTATAACCACCGCGCTTTTATTTACAGAAAAACCTTGCAAGGTAATGAGGCGCTCAACTACTACAAAGCTGCTCTAGAGATTTTTAAAGAGCAAGAGAACCAACGCGACCAAGCCATTGCCTATCTGAACCTAGCAGATTTGTACAGAGAGAATTTTGAACGCCCTGAAGAAGCCTTGGTACACATAGACTCAGCATTGGCCAATTTATCATCTACCAATTACCAAAACTATTTTAACAAGGCAGTGCAACATAGAGCACATATCTTACACGATATGCAATCGTATAATGCAGCTTTAAAGCCTTTAGAAGAGGCCTATGAATATTACTTAAGCAAAGCCGACACCCTTAATCTATTCGATAATGTAGTCTTAGCGGCTCAAATACACAACAAATTGGGCGCCTACATAAAAGCAGAAGCGAAATTATTGCAAGCCAACAACATGCTTTCTAGAGTTCAGAATAAAACTTACAGGAAAAACTTTTATGAAGCTTATTTGGCCAATCAGATTGCCCTGAACAATAAAGAAGAAGCCAATTATGCATTAAAGCAACTTATTGCCGCACAAAAAGCCCTCTCCTTAGAGACCCAAAAGCGACAGGTTAATGATTTGCAAGTGGCCTATGAGACAGCTAAAAAAGAAGAAGAATTGGTAGCTCAAAGGGCCAAGAACGAAACCATGGCATTGGTGGTCGCTGAAAAAACTAGGAGTAGTCGATGGTTTTTAACTTCAGCAGTTATCATGCTGATAGCCTTGCTTATCGTTCTGTACTTTTTTAGGCGACTTAATTTCAAAAACAAGGTAATAGCGCTACTTAACAAAAGGCTTAAAAAACAAAACAACGAACTAGACGACGTTAACCAAGCACTTAGGCAAAGCAACCAACAGTTGGCTGAATCTAACCAAGCAATTAAGGAGAAAAAAGACCATATTGAGCAGCTACACCATGAAATGAACCACCGCATCAAAAACAATCTTCAATCGCTTTCTGCTACGTTCTTCTTACAAATGGATGAGTTGGATGGAGAAGCACGCAGCGTAATGATCGAGGCGCAAAACCGCGTAGATGCCATGGGCCTACTCCACAAAAGTCTTTACCACGACGACCAAAACCCTGCTTTTGTAAATTTACCCTTTTATGTTGAAGAGCTACTTTATACCATAGAAGTTGCTTACGATTTGGAAGTACCCATAAAAAAGAATATTGAGGTAAAAGTAGACAAGCTAGATACGCTGCCCGGCATAGATATTTGCCTCATGCTCAACGAGATTGTCAATAACTCTATTAAGTACGCTTTCCCAACCCACAAAGATCCTACTTTAGGTGTAAAGATATACAACACCACTGCTCACCTAAACATAGAGGTACATGACAATGGCCCCGGACTACCGGAAGAATTTTCATTGGAAAAGGCCAAATCTTTTGGGATGAAACTCATCCACCGTTTTGTGCAAAACCACAAGGGCACTTGCACCATAGAAAACGAAGGAGGCGTTCGCTATAAAATTGCTTTGCCCCACCGCAAAAAGAAAAATTATGTAAATGCTCAATAGTTTTTTTCGCGCATTTCCCTGCGTCTCATAGGCATTTGATCGATTAAGCCAAAAACCTCTTGCAATTGTACGGGCAAAGTTTCCCGCATTTTTTCGCCGCCGTCTTTTCCAATCAATATCAATAGGCTTTCCCCATCCTCCACTTGGTAGCGTTTGCGTATTCTTTGTACATCTTGTTGCAAAATAGGTGCATCTTGGAAAACACCTGTATTGTCCTCAAAAAAACTAAATACCAATAAGTCTCTATCTTCTAAACCTGCTTGTCGCGTATTTAAATATTGTATTTGGCGCTCGTAAGCTTCTGTATCTTCAGAAGCTGCAAAAAGTAAAATAAGTCTGTTTTTCCACTGATAATCATACAGATTGATAGATTGAGTTTGTTGTGCTTGTGCCATATTATAAAAAATTAGTGCGAGTATAATGCTGATGCTTGTTTGAATATTTTTCATTGTACTTTTTTTAAGCATAACTAAAGTGAAGGCATTATGTGAGATATTGAAGAAAACACTCCTTATGGGAAATCAAAATTTCAGGCAAATTTTGCATATTCGCAGCATGGCAATCCAAACAAAGCAAAGCAACTCCATTAACACCAAACTTACCCGCAAACTCGGCCTTTTGGGACTTACTGCAACGGGTATTTGTGCCATGTTCGGGGCTTCTATCAACGTGGTTCCTTTTATGATACAGCGCAATGTGCCGGGCATTGGGCCTTATGTATTGCCGGCTTTTGCCTTGGCCGCCTTGCCTGCCATCTTTGCCGCTTTGGCTTACAGCATATTGGCCTCTGCCATGCCGAGGGCAGGTGGCAGTTACATCTATGCCAGTCGTGGCCTACATCCTTACCTCGGATTTGTTGCTAGTTTTTCCCAATGGTTTGGCCTTTCTATCGTAATCGGAGTAATCTCCTACATTATCGTACCTTTTATCCGTGATGTAGCCATAGGCTTAGAGTGGATTACTACAGCTGACTTTTTAGAGCTAGGCGCCGTTCGGGTAGGCTTGGCACTCTTGCTGCTTTGGCTGTTTGTAGGCATTAATTTACGAGGCACTCAAGCCTACGAAAAGACTTTGATTCCACTTATGCTGCTCATGTTCGTTTTGGGCAGTATAGTGATTGTAGCAGGCTTTTATTTTAACCAAGCCGATTTTGCCCAAGCCTTAAGCCAAGAAGGCAAAAGCATTCCCTCAACCTCGGTCAGTTTTAGTTGGGAAACTTTGCTCTCAGCAGCGGCCTTGCTGTTCTCCAGTTTTATCGGTTTTGATGCCATTGCCCAAGCAGGCGGTGAAGCTACAAACCCATCTCGTAATTTGCCCTTGGCCATTGGTTTTGCCATTGCTACAGTAGGCGGTTTTTACTTTCTTTTTACTTCTGCCGTATACAATGCCGTTCCTTGGTCTTTTGTAGCCAGCCAAGCCCTAGAGAAAGATATTTCGGCGCCGGGCATGTTGGCCTATTTGCTGCCTGCCTCCTTGGGCGTCGCTATTTTAGCAGGGGCTGCCATTGCACTGATCAACGACTTACCGGCCATGCTTTTATCGGTTTCTAGGCTAATGTTTGCCTGGGCAGAAGACGGTATTTTTCCGCGCGCCATTGCCAATGTACATCCTCGATTTTATACACCACACATTGCTTTGCTCTGCAGTGGTAGCATTGCCACTGTTGGTATTTTGGGCAGCCATTTTGCCGGAGATTTTTTCTTGGGGATTGATATTATGGTCACTTCCATGATGGTCAACTTTTTATTGATGTGCATTACCTTATTGCATCTACCAAAAAGAAACCCTGACATTGCTCGGCAAATCACCGTATTTCAATCTCTTAGTATCAGAAAATTTATTGGTTGGACAGGCACGTTGTTATTGAGTTTTTTTCTGCTCATACATACTTGGAAAGATTTGAGCAGCGATAAAGCTGCTTGGTATTTCCATTCTACACCCGTTTGGTTGCTGGTGATGCTGATGGCTTCTCTTTTTTACTGGTATCGCTACAGTTTATTAAAAAAAAGTGGGAAAGACATAAAAACTATTTTTCAAACCTTGCCAGCCGAATAGCTACAATTTATTCAAAATCTATTTTTTTGAGCTTAAGAAAAGATATACATCACTATGCAAAAAACACTACTCGCTCCTGATTTAGAAATCTCCCGCATTTTAACCGGGCTTTGGCAAATTGCCGATATGGAAAAAGATGGAAATACCCTTGACCCTGCCACTACTGCCCAAGCCATGCAAACCTATGTGGATGCAGGTTTTACCAC
>CAKZMZ010000410.1 GCA_937129345.1 uncultured Thalassovita sp.
TTTTCAAGCTATTTACTTCTTCTTCTTTTTCTCACTGCTCATCATTTTGATGATTTTGTCTTTGTCTTTCAACTGTTGCTTAAGTTGTTCTACTTGATCCTTTAGGTATTTGATCTCTAAATCTTTGGCCTTGTCATCGTCTACTTTTATGGTAGTTGTAGTAGTTGTGCTAGAATTTGGTTCTCCTTCCTTACTCTTAAATTTCTCAAACAAATCGAATAAGTCTTCTAAACCAGGATTTCTGCCATTATTGGCCTGCCTAAATCTATTAAAGCCTCTTGTCATCATTTCTCTTATAAATTCTTGGATGAGGCTTTCCATATTTTCGTCTTTTCTATCCATATCTTTCTTTTTAAATATTTATCTTACAGTTACGACGCGCACGAAGAACTGCTAGTTACACTTATACTAAATTACGCTATTACCTTTTGTTAGATTAGGTTATTTTAACTGCTGAACAGATAAGCTGCCGAGCGGAAAGTATTGGTTATAAAAGGTACTTGGTATTGTTCAATACCTTCGTTCTATCTTTTTTATTACAAGAACATAATTTTTTTATGAATGGGTTTCGAAAAATATATTTTACCCCAATATTTTAAAAAGCGACTTAGGAAAAAAAGCATTAAAACATTATATAAAAATGCCATTGATACCAAACAGCCGAAAGAAGTGGTCGCTTATCTAGAAAGTTACTTGAGCGCGCAACCTTTACCTGTACAAGAAAGCAATTATCTAGTACTAGACACCGAAACCACAGGATTAGATATACGAAATGCGCAACTTTTATCAGTAGGATTTTTAGAGATAACAAAAGGTGAAAAATACGGAATTGTATTATTAAAAAGCGCAAAAGAATATTTCATAAAAAATTTATCTATTGAGGAAAAGGATGCCATAGCCATACATGGCATTAGAAACACCGATCTTAAGTCAAAAGGAGACCACATAGAAAAAGTTTTACCAAAACTCTTATTGGTGCTCAAGGGTAAGACCCTAGTTGCACACCATGCTAGGTTTGATGCTGCTATACTACAAAAATATCTTTCACAGCATTATGGCATTCCATTACTTAACCCCATTATCGACACGGCCTATATAGCAAGAAAACTAGATAGAAAAGGGCTTGAACTGCCACCCTTAAGCGATGATAAATACAAGTTAGACGCACTATGCACAGCTTACAACGTTGAACAAACTAACAGGCATACTGCTTTAGGAGATGCCTATGCTACAGCTTTACTTTTTTTGAAATTGGAAAAAGCACTTATAGAGCGAAAGATTAACCTCTATGAGCAAACATTTTACCTGTAACATTTTTATAATTTGTTTATTTTTATATATAAGGTATAACATCAATTACTTTCCTTATTATTTAATATGAAAATGCTTTTTTAAGCCTTATAAAACTATTTTACCCAGTTTTCTAAATAATTTTTTCTTTTCTTTAATCTAAGATTATAATCAATTCAGAATGACCCAGAACCTGCCCAAAAGTAAAGCCACAGAAGCTCTTTGGTATAAAGATGCCATTATCTACGAATTGCACATTAAAGCCTTTCAAGACAGCAACGCAGATGGTATAGGTGACTTTAAAGGATTAATAAAACGTTTAGACTATTTACAAGATTTGGGGGTAACCGCTATATGGTTATTGCCTTTTTATCCTTCTCCTCAAAAAGATGGAGGATACGATATTTCTGACTACTACAACATAAACCCCGACTATGGCAAACTAAAACATTTTAAAAAGTTTTTAGAAAAAGCACAAAAACTCGACATGAAAGTGATTACCGAGTTGGTGCTCAACCATACTTCTGATCAACATCCTTGGTTTCAACGAGCAAGAGCTGCTGAGCCAGGCTCCAATTATCGCAATTATTATGTTTGGAGCGACACACCGGACAAGTATGCAGACACACGTATTATTTTCCAAGATTTTGAGTCCTCCAACTGGACCTGGGACCCCGTAGCAAAGGCTTATTATTGGCACCGTTTTTACTCGCATCAGCCAGATTTAAACTTTGACCATCCTGAAGTACAGCAAGAGGTCTTTAACATAATAGATTTCTGGTTGAATTTGGGTGTTGACGGTTTCAGGCTAGATGCAGTTCCTTATCTTTTTGAGAGAGAAGGCACTAACTGCGAAAATTTGCCAGAAACGCATGAATTTCTAAAAAAGCTCAGGAAGCATGTGGACGAAAACCACAAAAATAAACTCTTCTTGGCAGAGGCGAACATGTGGCCAGAAGACTCTGCCGCCTACTTTGGAGATGGCGACGAATGCCACATGAATTACCATTTTCCGATAATGCCAAGGCTTTTCATGTCGCTCAAAATGGAAGATAGTCATCCTATTGTAGATATTATAGAGCAAACTCCTAAAATACCAGATAACTGCCAATGGGCTATGTTTCTGAGAAACCACGACGAGCTAACGCTAGAAATGGTAACCGATGAAGAGCGCGACTACATGTACCGCGCCTATACAAAAGACGCCGAATCCAAAATTAATTTAGGCATCAGACATCGATTGGCCCCACTACTCGATAACAACCGAAAGAAGATAGAACTCATGAACTACCTTCTGTTCTCTTTACCGGGCACACCGGTTATCTATTATGGCGATGAAATCGGTATGGGCGACAATGTATATTTAGGAGATAGAGATGGCGTACGTACGCCCATGCAATGGACTTCGGACAGAAACGGTGGTTTTTCTAGCATCAATCCACAAAAATTGTATCTACCACCTGTTGCTGACCCTGAGTATACTTATGATGCAGTAAATGTAGAAACCCAAGAAAACAACACCTCTTCTTTACTTTGGTGGATGAAGCGCGTCATAGACATGCGCAAAAATTATAAAGCATTTAGTAGAGGTTCCATTGAGTTCTTATCGCCAGACAATGCCAAAGTACTAGCATTTATTAGAAGTCATGAAAACCAGCATATTTTAGTATTGGCCAACCTTTCGCGTTTTTCTCAATGTGCCGAAATAGATTTGTCAGCATTCGAAGATTACACGCCTGTAGAGGTTTTCAGCAAAAATAAATTCCCAAAGATCACGGATAAACCTTACTTGTTCACCTTAGGGCCGCATGGCTATTTTTGGTTCAGACTCAGAAGCGGTAAAAGCAGCCCTCTAGATAGCTTACCAGAGCTTGAAATCCAAGGCTCGTTGATTGACGATCTTTTTAAAGGTAAAAATCTAAAATTATTAGAAAACGAGGTACTTCCTACCTATTTAAACGAGAGCAAATGGTTCGAAGGAAAAGATAGATTCATCAGAAAAGTAGCGGTTACACAGAAGAGGACTGTTAAGCTTGATGGAAAAAATGCTCATTTACTCTTTGTTCAAATTTCGTTTAACGATGGTTTTCCAGAATACTACTTACTCCCCATAATTATAGAGAAAGAAGAAGACCTAGAAGATGAAGAAAAAAAGCTGATAGGTACTTTCTTGCTCAACTATGAGAAGTATTTTATTCAAGAAGCCGTAGCATCGGCATCTTTTAGAGAAAAAATGTTGATGCAGTTCTTTAGCAATAAAAAAGCAAGTAAAACTGATGCAGACTATGCCATGTCTTTTAGTACGGCAATTGAGCCGAAAGACAGATTAAAGAAAGCCGATATAATTGGCCACTCAAGATTGATAGATACCCGTAAAGGAAACCACGCTATTGCCTTTAATCAAGATTATTTTTTAAAAATGTACAGAAGGCTAGATAAAGCACCCAATCCTGATTACGAGACCATAAAATTCTTGACCGAGCAAACCGACTTTGAAAATATACCGAAATACAAAGGCGAAATCACTTGGGCAAATGGCAATAGTTTCGTCTCGGTGATGGGCTTGTTGCAAGAATATATACCCAACCAAGGTAGTGCCAAGCTCTATTTTGAGGATGTAATAAGAAGATACTATGAAAGAGTGGTCTCTATAAAGAATTCGCATCATGCAGGAGATATTAAAATAGATCTATTTGAGCTGTCAGAAAAAGAGGATAAATACCATTGGTTCGAAGAAGTGATCGGCAATGTGGTGGTAGAAAGAGCTGGCCTACTCGGTAATCTCACCGCAAAATTGCATAAAGAATTAGCCTCTAGCACGCATGTAAAAGGATTTGAGGTAGAGAATTTTTCTCTACATTATCAAAAATCACTTTTTTCTGCTTTGCAATCTTCAGTTAGGCAAACGCTCAACTCAGCTAAAAAAATAGAGTCGGAACTTCCTGAAAATGCCATTGAGGCTTTCAACGAACTGCAGATTAATAAACCGAAAATAGTAGAAATGATCAAGGGCTTGCAAGATGAAAAAATAGATGCTATAAAGACACGTATACACGGTAACCTTCATCTAGGCAACTTAATTTTTACTGGCAAAGATTTTTATTTCAACGATTTTGAAGGCGATGCCACAAGAGCCTTTAGCGAAAAAAGACTAAAAAAATCTCCGCTTAAAGACATTGCCTCTTTGATTAGGTCATTTCACTATGCTGCCTACCATGCCATTTTTACAAAAGGTGTTATCAGAAAGGAAGATATTCCTTTTGTGCAAGAATGGTCGCATAAGTGGTATAAATACGTAAGCAATACGTTCTTTAGCAACTATTATAGCCAAATGATGGGAAATGGTATTCTGCCTGAAAATAAAGCACATACCGAACTATTGCTCAAGGCATTTCTAATAGAGAGAGCCCTGTATGAGCTCAGGATAGAGATCTCAAAAAAATCTGATAAAGCTTTGTTGCCCGCCATCGCCATAAACGAACTCGTGCGCGAGTTTTAACCAAATACATAAATGCTTTTTATACTATTAAAAAGATAGAAAAGCCGACCAAAATTAATTACAAGACATCGCTTGCCAATAGCTGAAACTATCGCCAAGCGGTGTCTTATATGCTCACAGCTAACAATAAACTCATTTAAAACCAGAAGATAAATTTATAATCAAACTTGATTTTTATGGATATCAATAAAATTTCCGAAACTATTTTGTCGAAACTTGAAACATGGTATGGGCAACTCATAGCTGGCATACCTTCTTTTGTATTGGCAGTTTTAGTAATGTTGTTCTTTGGCTTTATTTCCAAGTATTTTAAAAAAGTAACAAATAGGCTCGTATTTAGATTTTCTGATAATGTTTCGTTGGCATCCTTATCAGCTACGGTAGTTTCATATATTGTGATACTGATAGGTTTCTTTGCCGCCTTAGACATCTTACACTTAGACAAAACCGTTACCTCTTTACTAGCTGGTGCGGGTATTATCGGTCTAGCACTTGGCTTTGCATTTCAGGATCTTACTTCCAATTTTATATCGGGTGTATTTATTGCTGTACAGCGACCTATTAGAATCGGCGATGTAATAGAAACCAATGGTTTTTTTGGCAAGGTAAAAGAAATCAACATACGTTCAACAATCATATACAATTTTGCTGGACAAGAAATTGAGATACCTAGTAAGGATATTTTCCAAAAACCCATACTCAACTACAGCAAAACCGGAGAAAGAAGAATGCAGTTAAATTGCGGGGTAACTTATGATGCAGATTTACAACGTGTACAAGATGTAGCTGTAGAGGCCATAGGAAAACTACCCTTTCTTCAAAAAGACAAACCTGTGGAACTGCACTACGAAACTTTCGGTGACAGTAGCATCAATTTTAAAATATGGTATTGGATCGATCAAGACCAAGCGGGGCCTCCTTTAGCTGCGAGTGAGGCTTTAAAGGCACTTAAAAAAGCTTTTGACGAGCACGATATTACTATACCGTTTCCAATCAGAACTTTGGAAGTTATGGACAAAAAAGAACTGCTCTCCACATTTAGCAACGGCAATAATTAAACGCTCTATTTTTAAGGAGAAAGCGATGGCTCTTATACCATCGCTTTTTTTATTAAAAGCCATTTAAATTAACAATAAATGCTATTAAAATAAACTTTATGTTTATATTTGAAACAAAACAAAAATATTTATAAAATTTATTGGTACGTAAATCCTTTACGTTCTCCATCATTAATTTAGTACTGTAATTGAATTTATACCTATAAATATTATATATTTCAGAAAATAAAATCCCATCAGTATGGCTAACGATAAAGAACAAAAGGAAAAACTAAAATCATTGGAGTTGACCGTCTCTAAATTGGAAAAAGATTTTGGGAAGGGTATTGTAATGAAACTCAACGATGACAATGTAATTGATGTACCAAGTATTTCTTCGGGCTCACTAGGGCTCGATATTGCTCTAGGTGTAGGCGGGTTCCCCAGAGGAAGGGTAGTAGAGATTTACGGACCTGAATCTTCTGGTAAAACCACTTTAGCCTTGCACTCCATAGCCGAAGCACAAAAGCAAGGTGGCATTGCCGCTTTTGTAGATGCAGAGCACGCTTTTGATAAAATTTATGCTGAAAAGCTAGGGATAGACTTGGACAACCTACTGGTATCGCAACCTGATCATGGTGAGCAAGCTCTAGAAGTTACAGAACATTTGGTGCGCTCGGGTGCAATCGATATCATAGTGATTGACTCCGTAGCCGCTTTGGTACCAAAGGCCGAGCTAGAAGGCGATATGGGCGATAGCAAAATGGGATTGCAGGCAAGGCTCATGTCTCAGGCACTTAGGAAATTGACCGGTTCAATTAGCAAAACAAATTGCTGTTGCGTATTTATTAACCAATTGCGCGAGAAAATCGGAGTAATGTTCGGCAACCCTGAAACTACCACAGGGGGTAACGCTTTAAAATATTATGCTTCAGTTAGGCTAGATATTAGAAGAATAGGTGCTATTAAAGAATCTGCCGATAACATAACTGGTAATAGAACCCGTGTAAAAATCCAAAAAAATAAAGTTGCCCCTCCATTTAAAGTAGTCGAATTCGACATACTTTATGGCGAAGGCATCTCTAGGGCAGGCGAGATACTAGATATGTCTGTAGACCTAGAAATTGTGAAGAAAGCAGGTTCTTGGTTCTCATACAACGGCACTAAACTAGGCCAAGGTCGCGAAACAGTAAAAGAACTCATTAGAGACAATCCCGAGTTAATGGAAGAATTGGAAACGAAGGTAAAGGCAAAGATAAATGGTGAAGAACTGCCTGAAGAACAAGCAGCTAAGGAAGAAGCATAATAATTACCGATTAATTTTTTTAAACACCAACTGCATTAGAAACTATTTTCTAGTGCAGTTTTTTTATCTCACTCTAAGCGTACGACCTATACGTAAAACTGTCCGCCTACTAATACCATTTAATCGGCATATTCTAGAAATACTCGTTCCGTACCTCACTGCCAAATGAGAGAGCGTATCGCCTGAGCGTATTCTATGAAACAGACTCTTACTCCTCTCGATCAATCCTTCATACTGTTTAGCTGTTAATGTAAACTCATTGTACAGCAAGGTATCTTTATCAAAATCGTAAAGATGGGTTGGATCAAAAGCATGACCTTGGTATCGTGTCTCAAAATGCAGGTGCGGTCCTGTACTTCTACCCGTACTTCCCCCTAACCCAATTAATTCTCCTGCCTTTACTTCTTGGCCCACTTCAACCAAATATTTAGTAAGGTGCCCATATAAGGTTTCTAAACCATTTTTGTGGCGAAGCATTATGTAATAGCCATAGCCGCCCCAATTGTATTTGGCAATTCTCACGATACCATCAAATGCAGCATAGATAGAATCGCCTCTTTCCAAGTCTAAATCTATACCGTGATGCCATCTCCAACGCCTTAAGCCATATTTAGAATTCACCTCTGTTGATTTTACAGGGGGCGACCAATTCTCTAATTCATACAACTTAAGATTGACCGTATCTTTAAAGTCCTTCAATTCATATCCATAGGGATCCAAATTTTTTGAGTCCCAAATAGAAAAATATTCATTGGCTAGCAAGTAATCTACAGGAATAACAGTTTGAGAATCGTTCAAAAAGACAAATTCATCGTCCACACAAACAGAGTCGTCTTCGCTTGTAATAAATGACTTAGCTTCGTTGAGATTATATAAGATAGAGTCATCTACTGTATGTAACACTTCTTCTAAAAAGGATGTAAAGTAAGAATCTTTACAGTACAGGTCGTTCTCAAGAACATAGTTATTGATTACTCGGGGTGAGATATCTGCTTCTAAAGCGATATCGCTTTCAATGTTTTCTTTGTAGGCTAGTAGTTCTCCGTGCCTTAGTTTTTTGAGTGTCCGCCTATTTTTTTTAGAAAAAAAACCTAGAACACCTTTTTTGTCTTTCTTTACTTGGGCAAAAGCAGGAGAAGCAAAAGAGGAGAGTATTATAAGAGCCGAAAAAAATGATATGCTTAATTTAAAAACACTTTTGACATCCATAGGAAACTTTTAAGAATGTAAGAAAACAACTTAAAATTTGAGATAGCTATTGTTTTCTCTTTGTTATATGGATGCCAAAAGTGTTAATTTTATTGCAGAATATCAAGATTTATTGTTGATAAATGGAGAGTATCAAACCGCTACTTCTTTAGCTGCCAAATACCTTTCTGCATCTAAAGCGGCCATACAGCCAGTACCCGCCGCGGTTACCGCTTGCCTGTAAACATGGTCTTGCGCATCACCAGAGGCAAAAACACCCTCAACATTGGTCTTGGTAGTTCCTCTTTCGGTGAGTATGTAGCCATTCTCGTCCATATCTAACCAGCCTTTAAAAATATCGGTATTTGGTTTATGCCCAATAGCAACAAAAAATCCCGTTGCTTTAAGTTCTTTTTTCTCACCAGTTACATTGTTCAATACACGAACCCCTTCCACGGCTTCTTCACCCAAAACCTCTTCTGCTTCGGTATTCCAAAGTATTTCTATGTTCTTTGCATTAAACACTCGGCTCTGCATAATGTTAGAAGCACGCATTTCATCCCTTCTTACCAACATATATACTTTTTTACAAAGCTTGGCCAGATAGCTGGCCTCTTCTGCTGCTGTATCACCACCACCAACTACTACCACATCTTGGCCCCTAAAGAAAAAACCATCGCACACTGCACAGGCAGAAACTCCCTTACTATTCAATCTTTGTTCAGATTCTAACCCTAGCCATTTGGCAGATGCCCCTGTAGAAATAATTACTGCTTCTGCCTCTACTTCATCTCCGTTATCAACATATGCCAAATGCTTTTCTCCTGAAAAATCTACCTTGTTGATCAGGCCAAACCTCACATCTGTACCAAAGCGCTCTGCTTGTTTTTGAAAATCGGTCATCATTTGGGGTCCCATAATGCCTTCCGGGTAGCCGGGATAATTCTCCACATCAGTAGTAATGGTCAATTGCCCGCCAGGTTGTTCGCCTTGGTATAAGATAGGTTCCATACCTGCTCTAGCCGCGTAAATTGCTGCAGTATATCCTGCTGGCCCTGAGCCTATTATTAAACATTTTGTGCTTGTTTTTGCCATTTGTATAATTATTTTTCTCTATTAATTCATTTATTTTCTAAATAAATACATGTAGTTATATCGTAAAGTTCACACGCTTAAAGCGATTTACTAGATGTACTCGTCTGTGTCTAGAGCTTCGAGTATATCTGCCAGATATTCGAAATCGTTCAAACCTGTTTTTATTTCTTTGGTGCCTTGTAATACCACACCTTTTGGTTTACAATCATCGATAAACTCAACAACGTTTTCTGGAGTAAAGGTAAAGCCCCAAAATAATTTGAATGTAGAATTCAGCGATTTTATTTCTTCTCTGTTAAAATCTTCTAAAGCACCTTCTGCCATGCATATGAAAGATTCAACGGTGTCTTCGAGTTGTTCTAGCAATCCCCTAAAAGCTGGGCTGTCCAATTCATCAGGTGAGATATTGATGCTCAAGAAAACAGGCTTTTCTCCAGTGGTTAGTTTTTTTACTAAATTGCTATCGGTGGTTTCTATACCGTCAAGTGAGTAATCTGCCAAGTCATCCGGCGCATTGTCTCCTACATCTCCCAAAATATCAATACCAGAAAGCCATTCTCCAATCTCTTTAATGTAATCTGGTGATAAGTTGCCTTTTTCTGCATTGACTAATGGGATGCTTATGTAGGCCACGCCCATGCCTGCACAATACCTTGCATCATGCAAAGTAGATACTTGTCTGACCAGTACGCTGGTTTTTAGCATTTTTAATAGGTTTAATTAATATGACAAAGGAATAATGCAATGCGCATAAATCAAAGCTATGCGCGTTTATTCGGTCGCTTGCTACGTATGTTAGAAAAAAACAGAAAATTTGACAAAAAAAGTTTGCCTAAGGTATTGCACAGAAGTTTTCAACATTATACATTTGCAGTCCGATTAAAATAATCCTCCTTAGCTCAGTTGGTTAGAGCATCTGACTGTTAATCAGAGGGTCCTTGGTTCGAGCCCAAGAGGAGGAGCAAAGCCGACAGATATGTCGGCTTTTTTTATGA
>CAKZMZ010000411.1 GCA_937129345.1 uncultured Thalassovita sp.
CGCTTGCAAAGGCGCTTGCAAAGGCGCTTGCAAAGGCGCTTGCAAAGGCGCTTGCAAAGGCGCTTGCCCATTTTTATTATTCGCAAGCTTGCATCTACATTTAAACGGTTTTGTTCTCCTTGTTGAGCTTTAATAGCTCTTGCTTAAGCGTGTCAATTTGCCTTTGAAGTTTATCCTCATTAACAGAACCGAGTTTAAGCATGTCGGCATCACTAGTGATCATTTCTAGGTTTTCGATACGCTGTTTAAGTGTCTCATTTTCTTTGAGTACTTTATGGAGTAATGCTTTTTCTTCTTTGCTAATCCCCCCCTCTTGTGCTTGTAGGTTCATTTTCTTCATCTTTATCATAGAAGAAGAAATGATTGCGGTAATAGGTATGCCAAATATCATGACAATAGCTAACATTGCAATAAATGGTTCCATAATCTGTAATTTATCTTTTTGGTAATCTATTTCTCAAATTAAATCCAAATCCCTGAAAAAGGTTCTTAAAAAACTCAAAATACAAGGCTACGTATAAAATTATAGTCATTCCCCAAATAACAATGAGGTTAAAATAAAGTGTAGAAATCAATTCGCCTATAAAATATTTATAAGGTGCATAAAAATGGGCATTAAAGGCAATTTCATAGTTCCCTTTAGGTGGGTTGTAGTAAATGGGATAGATTTTTTGTATAAGGTGGCCGTCGTATTCTATGATTCTAGACTCAGACTGTACATTGGTTACCACTTTGGTCACACTTTCGTTATGAAATCTTTTTTGAGCTAGTTGGTGTGCTACCTTACCTTCTTCTGTGGCAACCCTTTTGGCAATAATCCTATCTTTGGCCTTGCTGGCTTTTTTATACATGGTATTGTAGTAAGACTTGAGCTCATTTAAATAGTCTTCTGCCTCTTGGTATACAGCGGTATTAAATTTACCTTCCTCCAATCGCTCTAAGCTTTCAAAAGATAAATCGGGAGTTTCTCCAGACTGTTTGCTAAATTCATTTCGGAGCAACAGCAATTCTTTCTTAAACAACTCTACTTTTTCGTAATTATCTTTAAGCCTATTAGCACCTTGCAGGTTGGAAGATAAAGCAGGTATGTAATAGATTCTTTTGTAATCTGCCTCTGCCATAATTTTATCGTAGAGGTAAAAGTCACGTTCGTAATGGTTGTCTTTAAATTGGGAAACCATTAACGCCTCAAAGGCCCACCTAGCAGTAATAAATTCAGCAATAAGAGGAACATAACCCTTTCTATTAGAAAGTGCCGGGTTTATTTCATCGAACTTAACAACAATGCCACCAAGTACCAATTGGGGTATGAGTAGGAGAGGGATCAGGATATAAACGGTTATTACCGAGTTAAAGGTGGCCGAAATATTTAGACCGAGTAGGTTGGCAAAGCAGGAGCAGGCGAACAGAACACCCCAATAATTCAGTGTCATTCCCTCAATCTCAAGGATCCAATTGCCAACCAATACATAAGATAAGGTTTGCACTGCCGAAAACCCGAACAAAATAATTACCTTAGAAATTAAATAGCTAGCTCTACTAAGTTCTAAGAACTTCTCTCTTTTGAGAATTTTAGCATCTTTTATGATCTCTTCTGCCGAAATGGTCATTCCCATAAATAGGGCTACGATAGCACTCATAAAAATATAGGCAGGTATATTTTTATTTTCGCTAAATGTATAGCCGCCAGCGCCGGTCAATTCATCTATGTGGTAATACCTAACTATAAAGGCCAAAATAAAAGCCAGTATAGGCGCCTCTAAAAGATTAATGAGCATATACTGCCTGTTATTCAGTTTGGCCAAAAAATCTCTGGTAATAAAGGTAATGGTCTGTTTCCAGCGTTGAGGGATCTCCAGGTTTTGTGGCGGCATGGAAAGCACTTTTTCTAGCGCGGGTATCTTGATGTTTTTTAGAAAATGGTCGTACCATTTTTCTGGAGATATTTTCCTGTGTTCTGTATCATTGCCATATTCGTCTACTACCTTATTCTCTATTATCTTAAAGATTTCTTCCACATTTACATTTCCGCATTCGGGGCAGGCGCTTTCTTCTTCTCTATCTATGTGGTTTACTAAGGTTCTAAAGTAAACGAGTGACTCTAAAGGGTTTCCGTAATAGATTTGATAACCACCTACATCTAAAATAACGAGCTTGTCAAACATCTTAAAAATGTCTGAAGAGGGTTGGTGTATCACTACGAAAATGAGCTTACCTCTTAATGTAAGCTCACGCAAAAGATCGATGATATTTTCTGAGTCTCTTGAAGAAAGGCCTGAAGTAGGCTCATCGATAAAGAGGATAGAAGGCTGTCTTAAAAGTTCGAGACCTATGTTGAGTCTTTTTCTTTGCCCGCCACTGATGGTTTTTTCTAGGGCATTGCCTACACGTAAATTTTGCGTTTCGAACAAGCCCAAACTTCTTAAGGTATCGTTTACCCTTTTATCGAGTTCTTCATCAGTTGCTTTGCCGAAACAAAGCCTTGCAGCATAAAACAGGTTTTGGTATACGGTGAGTTCTTCAATCAAAAGATCGTCTTGTGGTACATAGCCCAACACTCCTTTTATCTCTTCTTTATACCTGTAAATGTCTATACCATTAATGGTTACACTGCCCGTTTGAGGTGCTAAATTACCATTAAGCACATTTAACAAAGTAGATTTGCCCGACCCACTAGCACCCATCAAGGCTATCAATTTACCCGATTCTTCTGCAATGTTAATGTTGTGCAAACCTTTGCCACCATTAGGGAAATAATAACGAATGTCTGTTGCTTCAAAGGCTATTTTTTCATTGTCTTCTTTTCTTAAAAAATTACTGACAATCTCGCTGTAATAAATGGGCTCAATGTGTTGGCCTCTCACAGAGATGCCGACCGGCAAAGGATAAACATACTCCCAACTAAGTTGGTCGCCGTTCATAAAAATATCATTAGTGGGCAGCATCAACCTCAAAAAATACATTTCTACACTTGGTATGCGCAAAATGGCCAAGGTGCTATCCAAACCTTCGTGGTACTGATGCTTCACTTTGTAAAGACTGTCATCTTCGCGATCATTAATGAGCAAAATATTTTCAGAGCGCATCTCCGTGGCATCGTTGATGTGCTGAAACTCCATAATATCTTTATATAGCTCATTGTTTATATTGAGTGCCTTGCAAACAGTGAGTATAAAGCCTTCTTCTTTATCGGTGATTTCTTGGTCTGCCAAAACCAACTCAATAAGATGTACCAGTATGATGATTTTCTGTTTCATCGGTACCTCTTTGTTCAGGCCGCTTGCAACTTCGTAGGCTTCTTTTAGGCCTGCATCATGTGCAAAAGCTTTGTATTCATCAAACAAGAAGAGACTTTTTCTAACCTCGAAACTGCTTACGTGGGAATTGAGGAATTTTTCAATAATACCTCTTTTATCGCCTGCACTGTCGTCTATGTTGGCAATGATCGCCAATAGTTTAATAATTACTTCTAATACCTTTTCATTCATAGGTTTGGTCTCCTGCTAAGTATCCCGTTGATGGACGCCAAAAGCATATTTGAAGTTTAAAATTGTTATAGTTAGCTTTCTTTTTACAGAGGGCTTTTTATTTGCCGAGCATTCTAGAAATCAAAAAAATCAATGAAAATAAGCGAAATTTAAGGGGAATTGCAAATTAAGAAAAGCCCCGTATTCCATTTAAAATGCTATAAAAACTCTTTCCTTTTTATAAATCAATAAAGTCTTAAGCTTAAAATTTACATAAGCTTCTCATATCCGCCAAAATTAGCAAATTGGTTTCTATTAGAAATGATTTTATTTTAGCTTGTGACCTAAACTTTTTATGCGCAAATATTAATATAGATGAGAAACCATGAAAAATAACTTTCTTTCTGCCCTACTTTTAATGTGGGCGGTGTTTTCATGCAAGCAAGAAACCGAGAGGACTACTTTGTTCAACGGAAAAGATTTAAGCGGTTGGCACGTAGATGTACCTACCATGGCTGATGCAGATACAGTTTCAAGCCCATTTATAGTAAGAGATGGGCAATTGGTTAGTATGGGTACACCTAACGGGCATTTAATAACCGACGACATCTTTGAAAATTACAGGTTAGAAGTAGAATACAGATTTGTTGGTGAGCCCGGTAATTGTGGTATTTTGGTTCATGCTTCAACACCTAGGGCACTTTATAGTATGTTTCCTCAATCTTTAGAGGTTCAAATGATGCATGAAAACGCAGGCGATTTTTGGTGTATTGTAGAAGATATTGAAGTACCTGATATGCTAAAAAGGAGGGGGCCTAAAGAAGAGTGGGGTATTGTAGAAGGCAAAAAAAGGAGGATACTCAACTTGACAGATGGCTCAGAAAAACCATTGGGCGAATGGAATAAAATGGTGATTGAATGCCTAAAAGATGAGATTAAGGTTTGGTTAAATGGAGATTTGGTAAACTACGGCTATAATTGTACTGCTCAGAGTGGGCAAATTGCCGTTCAAGCTGAAGGGGCCGAAGTAGCTTTTAAATCTTTGGAACTGATGCCAATAGATGTGTTAAGCCAATAAAAAAAGGCACCGAAAGGTGCCTTTTTCATGGGAACAAGAGAGATTATTTCTTGTCTTTATCATTTACTTCTTCAAATTCAACGTCGGTTACGTCATCTTCTGCTGACTTTTCTTCGCCATCGGCCTTGGCTTGCTCTCCGGCATCTCCGCCCGCTGCGCCTGCGTCTGCTCCTTCAGCACTAGGTTGTTGATACATTTCCTGAGAGGCCGCTTGCCATGCCGCATTTAGTGCTTCTAATGATTTGTCAATGGCTTCCACATCTTTGCTTTCATGTGCCTTTTTCAAATCGGCCAAGGCAGATTCTACGGCAGTTTTATTGCCTTCTGAAAGCTTATCGCCATATTCTTTCAATTGCTTTTCAGTTTGGAAAATCATTGAATCAGCCGAGTTTATTTTCTCAACTTTCTCTCTTTCCTGCTTGTCAGCGTCTTCGTTGGCTTTGGCCTCATCCTTCATTTTTTGGATTTCATCATCAGTCAATCCAGAAGAGGCTTCAATCCTGATTTTCTGCTCTTTGTTGGTGCCTTTATCTATAGCGGTTACGTGTAATATACCGTTGGCATCAATATCAAAGATAACCTGAATTTGAGGAACGCCCCTTGGTGCAGGTGGAATACCATCTAAGTGGAAACGGCCTATTGTCTTATTGTCTTTGGCCATTTGTCTCTCTCCTTGCAAAACGTGTATCTCAACAGAAGGCTGATTGTCCGCAGCTGTAGAGAATACTTGGTCTTTTTTAGTTGGTATGGTTGTATTGGCCTCAATCAATTTGGTAAATACACCACCCATGGTTTCTATACCTAGTGATAGTGGGGTTACATCAAGAAGAAGAACGTCTTTTACCTCTCCTGTTAACACACCACCTTGAATGGCTGCACCAATGGCTACAACCTCGTCAGGGTTTACACCTTTAGAAGGTTTTCTGCCAAAAAACTTCTCAACCTCTTCTTGTATTCTTGGGATTCTGGTTGAACCACCTACCAAGATTACTTCATCAATTTCTGAAGATGAAATGCCTGCATCTTTAAGAGCAACTTTGCATGGCTCCATAGTTCTTCTGAACAAGTCGTCGCAAATTTGCTCGAATTTTGATCTAGAAAGTGACCTTACCAAGTGCTTAGGCACACCATCAACTGGCATAATGTACGGTAAGTTGATTTCTGTGTTGCTAGAGCTTGAAAGTTCAATTTTAGCCTTTTCAGCAGCTTCTTTCAATCTCTGTAAGGCCATTGGGTCTTTTCTTAGGTCTATGCCTTCATCTTTCTTGAATTCTTCTGCCAACCAATCTATGATTTTTTGGTCAAAGTCATCACCACCTAGGTGGATGTCACCATTTGTAGATTTTACTTCAAATACGCCATCGCCCAATTCCAAAATAGAGATATCAAAAGTACCACCACCGAGGTCAAAAACGGCTATTTTTTGGTCAATGTCTTTCTTGTCAAGTCCATAAGCCAAAGAGGCAGCGGTAGGCTCATTTATGATACGCTTTATGGTTAAGCCAGCGATTTCACCAGCTTCCTTAGTCGCTTGTCTCTCTGCATCGTTAAAATATGCTGGCACAGTAACAACAGCCTCAGTTACTGTAGTACCTAGATAATCTTCTGCAGTTTGCTTCATTTTTTGCAAAACCATTGCAGAAATCTCTTGAGGAGTGTAAAGTCTATCACCAATTTTAACTCTACTAGTATCGTTACTGCCTTTTTCTACTGTATAAGAAACTGTCTTTAATTCATTTGGAACCTCAGTATATTTTTTGCCCATAAACCTTTTTATGGATGATATTGTATTATGAGGGTTTGTGATGGCTTGCCTTTTAGCAGGGTCGCCTACTTTTCTTTCGCCTTTTCCGTTATCAAGAAAAGCTACGATTGAAGGAGTGGTCCTTCTACCTTCGCTATTAGGAATTACCACTGGCTCATTACCTTCCATTACTGCAACGCAAGAGTTAGTAGTCCCTAAGTCGATACCTATAATTTTTCCCATGATAATTATATATTAAATTTTTAGTCTTTGCTTTTTAAAGAAATTCTCAATGGTTATGCCAAGCAAAATTTGATGACATTATGTCACAATAATGCTGACAACAATAAGAGTTTTCGGGAAAAGTTTTCGAAGAACATTTATCCTTACAAGAACTCCTTAAGTTTACACTGTAAGTTTGACACCAATAGGTCTAGTGTCAAATGGGCCAAGATTTTTTTGAAAGCGAAGGTACTTTATTAACTACTGTTTGGGGGAAGCGTATTGTAAAGGAAGTACCCATGCCATACTCAGACTCTAAAGTGATGTGGCCATTTATTTTCTTGAGCGACTCATTTAAAATATAAAGACCGAGGCCGGAGCCATTTTGATGAGAATTGGCCCTGTAAAACATGTCAAAAATTTTAGGTTGATGCTCTGTTTTAATACCCTGCCCGTTGTCAGCAACCTTAATGCTAGCTTCTTTGTCTGTTACTTGTGCAGAAATACTGATGTAGGGTCTTTCTTTTCTTAGATCGGCATAGCGTAAACCATTAGATATAAGATTACTGAGGATTACTTTAATCCGATTAGCATCTGTAAAAAGAGGCACTTGTTGTTTTATGTCGATTATGATCTCTACCGAATCGGAGTTCTTTGCATATTGAAGGTCAGATAGGATGCCATCTACAAAAAGTTCAAGTTCTATTTTTTCCGCTTTTACTTCTGTTCTCGCATTTCTAGACAAATGGATGATATCTTGGATAAAGCTATCTAGTTTTTTTACACTTTTCTCTTTTAAAGAATTGTATTGCTGAATGATATCCAATTGTGTTTCGGTTTTGGTAATATCGATCAAGCCCATGAGAGAGGTAAGGGGAGCCCTTAAATCATGCGATACGCTGTATACAAAATGGTCGAGTTCAGAATTTACTTTTCTGAGTGCCTCGTTTTGTTCCTGTAATTTTTGTTCTGCTCTTTTTTTACTGGTTATATCGATTACCCTTATAGAAATGGCCTCTATTTTGCCATTTTCTACTACAGGTAAAATATTGTATTCGTGTACTACAGTAATATCATTTATTTCATTCTCAGACTCATAAATTGCATTTTTACCTGTGAGTGCATGATCAAACCACTTTTTAAGTTTATTTTTTAAGTTTCCATCTTTTAAGGCTTCAAAAAAGTGATCACCTATTTGGATGTCTGTTTTTTGGGCTTTTCTAAAATAATTGAAAAATAAGTTATTTGCCTCTAATAGTTTAAAGTCTTTGTCTACTAACCAGATAATCTTATCAGAAAAGTTGATAATGTTCCTCAGGTTGTACTCTTTATCTTTTAGTGCAGCTGTTTGATTTGAAACTAGCTGGCTTAATTTTTCATTGTCTGCCTTTTCTGCTTGTAAAATTTCTTGTATATCATTTTGTAAGATCCAGGTTGTCTCATACAAATCGTAAAACGCATCATTCTCGTCTTTTTGAATCCTCTTTAAGGTAAGATTGTCATTCCAGGTGATGCCACCCAAAGTATTGATCAGTAGCTCTATTTTTTGCTTTTGTACCTGCTCAAAACTTTCTATCTTTTCTTTTAATGCCTTGTTTTCTGCTTCTAGTTCTGCATAACTTTTTTGGGTAGGTTCGGTATTTTCGTTTTTAAAGTCGCTTGTTTGGGGGATGCCTTGGCAAAGCTTAAAAGCTGTCTCAAAGTTGTTGACTACATGGAAACTTTTGACGCTTTTAGGCTTAAATTTTTGATATAATTTGTAAAGTGTCATGCCAAAACTCGGTAATATGCAGAAGGCTTTTCCCCACAGAGGGGCAATATATTCATGTTCTCCCTCAAAAACTTTTCTGGCATTTCTAGAAATACTAGATACCTTGTGCATGTCTATGATGCTAAACTCGACTTTGCCTCCATTAAACTCTATTACCTTTTTATATATAGCATAGGTAATTTTTAAGGTCTCCTCGTTAAGGATTCCTTTTGCTTTTGCATACAAAATGTTGTCTCCCAATAATGCAGCATGAATCGTAAATTTATTATCGGGTAGCGAATAGGTCCATTCGGGAAAAGTGATTGATTTGAGTAATGAAATATCTTCTTTGATTAGCTGCTTGGTTTCTGTAATATCCTTTTTGTAACAAAGAAAAGCAATCCTTTTATCTGCCTCGGTTTCATTGCTGTGTATAGAATAATTGAGGTTCTTAAAGAATTGTATAAATACCTTTGAGAAAGCCAAAACCGTTTTTCTGTTTTCAATGTAAGCGGTATGCTCAATAAGACCTTCTTTGATCAGCGAATTAACTTTTTGAAAATAGAGTTTTCTTACCTTTATAGAAGGAATGTTGATGTTTCTAGAATCGTATTTGATGATAAAGGAAAGGTTTTCTAGGTAAGTTTTTGCAGTGAGAATAATCCTATCTACGATTTTAAATTCTTCGAGAAGGTCTTCTACACTAGCAGTGCCAATATTGGTTACGCTTATTATATTTTTATTTCTAAAAGGGCTAACCTTGTAATGGCACTGATATTTACCTTTTGGGTCTTTGTAAGAAAGATCGAATGTGCCGATGTTTTTGAAAAATTCCTCTGGGAGTCTTTGGCTCATTTGCTAGCTGATTTAGATTTCCTCTTTAACGGTGAGAAATAATTTATCAAATCAGTCATTTACAAAAGTTAGACAAATTAATGGTCATTAACTTTTGAAATAATTTGTAGGTATAAAAATAAAGCACATGAAAAATTTGTCTTGGGGAATGCAGGAAATGTTAAGGTACTGGCCAAAAAAAAGTTGTCGGTGTACTCACCGACAACATCAAAACATCAATTCGAAAAATAGCAAAATCAACTAATCACTCTATTAATTTAAATATTCTGCTCCATCTTACTCTACTGAAAATATCTGAGATTCCGCCATCGGGACCTGCAGGAGCTACAGACCACCATATAAGTAAACCCTTACCCAAAATATGATTCTCCGGTACAAAACCCCATATTCTGGAGTCTTGCGAGTTATGGCGGTTATCTCCCATCATAAAGAAATAGTTCTGCTTAAATGTGTATTCAGAAACCACATTGCCATCAATGTAAAGTTTGCCTCCTTCTACCTTGGCATCCTCGTTACCTTCAAAGTGCAAAATGGCTTTACTGTAGATGGGTAAGTTCAATGAGTCTATAGTGATTTTATCTCCTTCTTTAGGGATATAAAGCGGGCCGAAGTTATCAAGGCTCCACTCGTACTTATTGGATACAGGAAAAGTCCTAGCAGCATCTTGCCCTGTTTCATATGTAATTTCTTCTACATCTTTTACAAAATCGAAGGCCTCAAGCTTATCTGCTTTTTCTTGGTCTGTCATGATAAAATACAACGACTCGTTGGCACTTCTACCAGCAATTGGTCCGGTAATGTCCGTAACGTCAAGATTATTAAAAACCCTATCTTTTATTAGGGTAGTTGCCGTAACCTGATAACTGGTTTGCATGTTTTCGGGAGCTTCAAGCACCTCTCCATTAATATAGATGGTTTTATCCTTGATTTCTAGTTTATCGCCGGGTATACCTATACATCTTTTGATGTAATTGGTTCTTAAATCTACTGGGTACTTGTCATATTCATCAGGATAATTGAATACGACTACATCGTTGTTTTTAACTTCAGAAAAACCGGGTAGTCTAAATTGAGGTAGTTGTATAATGTCTGTATAGGATGGAATTTCTGTACCCCATATTTTTTGATGCGTAAGCGGTACTTGTAATGGGGTTTTTGGGGTTCTTGCACCATAATGCACTTTGCTTACAAAAAGGAAATCTCCTACGAGAAGCGATTTCTCCATAGAGGGAGTAGGGATGGTAAAAGCCTCTATAAAGAGCCATCTTATAATAGTTGCAGCCACTACTGCAAATACTATAGCATCTACCCATTCTCTTACAGGGCCTTTCTCTGGCTTTTCGGCGGCTTTATTTTTTTGTTTGGGTAAAATATTCATCTTAAGTGTCTTTAATGATCTTATTATTTTGAGCTTTGTAAGATAGTTTATCTAATGAGGCAAAGATACTTTCAATAAATTAATTCTTAAGCCATACTAAAAGTTATTATACCGTAAAAGTAGAAGCAAGGGTATATAATTCTTCTTTTTTATGTTTTTTTAACAGTGGGCAGATGCAGTGTAGTTTTATGAGATAGAGCCTTAAAGTTTTAGCATATCCTGCATTCCAAAAACACCTGTTTTACCAAGTAACCATTCTGCAGCAATTACTGCCCCCAACGCAAAACCTTCTCGGCTGTGCGCGGTGTGTTTAATACTAATGTCATCAATCTCAGAGTGGTAAGTTATTTCGTGTGTGCCAGGTACATCGTTTACCCTAAAGGCTTCAATAGGGAGGCTATTTTCATCGCCTTTATCTTTAAGGGCCCATTTTTCGTATTGCTTGTTTCTTTGGAGTATGCCTTGGGCTAGGGTAATGGCCGTGCCACTAGGTGCATCTTTTTTTTGCGTGTGGTGCGTTTCTTCAATCTTTGCAGTGTAGTTATGCTGTGCCATAAGTTCTGCCAAGAGCTTGTTTAGCTTAAAGAATAAATTTACACCGACACTAAAATTAGAAGCGTAGAAGAAGGCTCCTTTTTCTTGTTGGCAAATTTCGCTTAGAGCATCGTATTTATCTAGCCAACCGGTGGTTCCACTAACTACGGGTATTTTGTTTTCTATGCAATATTTTAGATTTTCAAAGGCTGAGGAAGGTTCGGTAAATTCAATGGCAGCTTCTGCCCCTTTTTCAGTTAATATAGAAATATCGTTATTTTGGAGTTTGTCAATCTTGGCTACAATTTTATGCCCTCGGTCTAGGGCAATCTTTTCTATTGTTTTGCCCATTTTACCATAGCCGATAATCGCTAAGTTCATAATCAAAGGAATGCTTATGTATTAAAAAATAAAACCTGCTCACTTAAACTAAAGCAAGCAGGTCTAAATATAAAAAAGGATAATGATTATATCGATTTGAATATATAGGTTAAATTGAGGTTACCTGATAAAGAATTGAGCTTCTCGAGCGCTAATTCATTGGTTTCATTACTTATTGATACGATTCTATACTTTTCTTCTATTACCTTGCCCTCGTCCAAAATAAGCACATATTCACCTTCGGCGTTTTTTCTTATAGACCATGTTCCAGCATATTGCTTACCCCTTGTATCTTTTAGCTTATAGATTTGATTGATATTGAATTGGAAAGAGAGGTCTTGGTCGCTTTCGAACGTTTCGCTGCTTTCTGACCAAACAGTTTTTTGCAGTTCCCACTGATTCTCTGCTATAAAAAAGGCCGGGTTGAATTCTTCTGTTTCGGTATAATTAAATGTCGTAAAAGAAATTGATAATACAGCAATTATAATTGCTAGGGTAAACTTTATTCTTCTCATTACTATGTCCTACTGGTTTGTTTGGTGCTAGTGCTTGGTTCAATTGAATTGTTAATAGTTGCAAAGTAATTCGTTTTTTCTTTATACGAAAATTTTTCGATAAATTTATTTAAAAAAAATATAGAAATAGTACAAGGTAAGCTTTACGATTATTCGATATTTTTTATAAAATTAGACTAAGTACTTCTTGCAACCTTAACATAGCTAGTTTTAAGAATTTATTTCTTTCTATAACATAATCTTTGGTTTAAAAGTATTTTCACGAAATTAATTTTTTAGCACAGGCTGCGATAAGTAAACTTTTGGGATGTTATATTTTGCTTTGGATGGGGGTAGGGACTCATGAGAGATTTGAGATAAAGGCATAAGAATTAAGACATCTTAAAAAGTAGTAATAAAAAAGCTGCCAAAGCAGCTTTTTTTATTGGGCGACATAGATTTCTATTTGCTACTACATTTTTATCTTCATACCTATAAGATCCAGATCTATTTATGCTTTTTAAGGCTATTTTTTGAGATAAATCCTGTGTGGTAGCTAGAGATTGCTATTCTTTCCCTTCGTCTTTCATGCTTTCAAGTTCATCAAGGTCAATTTCTTCAAGTGCTTCTTTAATGTCGTCCATAGATATTTTAACACCCTCTACATTGATTAAGAAACGGCCTGCTACCATAAGAGAGATTTCTCCTCTTTGTCTGTCATAATTGTACTTTTCGTAGGCCTTATGGCCATCATAAGTGGTGGTTCTTTCATACTCTTTATCAGATTCTCTATCTATTTCTGCCATGAGCCAACCTGCAGAGAACATGCCACCCATACCTCCTGCAGACATGCTGCCCATATCTGTAATAGTAATGTCTATTCTTTTGCCATCCTCATCGTAGCGGGCTTCTGCTTTTGAGACTTTAATGCCCATAGCACCGCTTTTCTCACCTTCTGAGCTGCTTCTGTCTATGCCGGCAACCGACTCGGGTAATAAATCCTTTAAAGTTCTAAAATCTACAGGCTCTACCTTGCCCATTCCGGTTTCTTCAACCGCTTTTTCGATTTCTTTCATGGCTTGCTGCATGGCCTGCTGAGGATTTTCCGGCTCGTCTTCAGCCATGTTTTCTTCTCGCGAGGTGTTCTCTTCTTGGTTAGAGCTACTTTCACTTTCTGAACTGCCTCCACAGCTCCAACAGAATATTGCCAGCATAAGAAGGCCTAAGAGATTGATAAAATGCTTTTTCATAATTATTTGTTTAATGAGATATTTTCTTAGTTACATCTTGTCTATTTAGGTAAACAAAAACTTCAGTCTTTTTGGTCGATGCTTGGCAAAGAGAACTTGCTAAAAATACTTTCTTGCTTCATCATTTTTTCAATCTCATCAGATTTTCTCGGCGCCATGTCTGACAACAGCTCGTAACCATCTTCAGTGATCAGAATGTCATCCTCGATCCTAACACCAATGCCCCACCATTTTTCATCGCAAGGGCTACCGGGTGGTATGTAGATGCCCGGTTCTACAGTGAGCACCATATTTGGCTCAAAATTAACATAGTTGCCACGGTCGTGCACATCTAGGCCAATGTGATGCGATACCCCATGCGGAAAGTAATTATGTTCTGCATCCGGACTATCAATAAGACCTAGTTTGGTCAAGCCCTCATTAATTACTTCTCTCGATATTTCTGTGGTAATGCTAATGGGCTGTCCAGGCTTGCAATATTTAAAAGATGCCTCTTGTGCCTCATAGACCAAATCGTAAATGGCCTTTTGTTCTTTTGTAAATTTTCCGTTGGCTGGTATGGTCCTGGTAACATCTGCCGTATAACCTCTGTATTCTGCACCTAAATCCATAAGTACAAGCTCATTTCCCACACGCATTTTATTGTTGGTGATGTAATGGAGTACGCAGCCATTGGCACCTGCCCCTACAATAGATGGGTAACCTTCGTACTCGGCGCCGTACTTTTTAAATACGAATTCATGAATGCCTTGAATTTCTGTTTCGGACATATCTTCGTGCATGGCTTTCATAACCTCAACTTGCCCGATGCAAGAGATATCCACGGCCTTTCTTAAAAGCTCTATTTCTTCTGGAGATTTTACCTCTCTTAAAGTTGCCATCATTCCGCCCAAAGAAAAAGCATCTAGATTGTGTGTAGGAGGCGGAATACTCGCTTTTACCATTTGCTTGGCTTCCTCGTTTTCTGCCTCTAAAAAAGCTTTTATGTGTTTGTCTTGCAATAAACTGGGTTTTAGCCTTGCTTGATATGCAATAAAACGCGCGGTTTGTTGAGCAGAGGCCATGTCATCTTCACGCATTTTTTGATAAATCTCTTCTTTTACTGCGTCAAAATCTTCTGGAAATTCTGCTTTTTCTTTAAAGGTTTCTATCAAGCTATACAAATCTGCATTATCGGGCGTGTCGCGTACATCATTTTTAAAATTGAAGAAGAAAACTCTATTCAGTTCAGTTAAAGAGGTCTCAAATGCTTTAAAGTCTTCTCCATTAAAGACCATGTCAAAACCAAGCTTTTCTTTTACGCCTTCAACCCCAAGTCTTCTACCTGTCCACATTTCTGCGCGGGCATTTCTTTTTTGCACAAATATGGCCTCATTGTATTTTTTGCCTTCGGGCGAGGGTTGGTCGTCAGAAAAAACAAGCAGAACGGCATGGGGCTCTAGATAACCAGTTAAATAATAAAAATCAGGGTCTTGATGGTACAGGTAATCAACATCGTTGGCCCTGTTCCTTACCGCATTTGCAAAAAATACGGCAACTGAGTTTGGCGGCATCATACTTCTAAGCGCTTCTCTTCTTTGTTTATGAAAGTCTGCTTTGAGATAGTCTTGGGGGTATGCACTTTCTTCAGAGGCATCTTGAGCCAATAGAGTTTGAGTAAACACGAGTTGGCTAAATACCAAAGAAAATAATAATAGGAATTTTTTCATATCAATAGGTTTGTTTGTAAAGTTGGTTCTGCAAAATTTTAATTGGCTTGGCTAACAGGAATTTCTACCTGAGTTTGATCCCAAGACAAAACAATATTTACATGATTGCCTTGAGGGTCATAGCTAATGGTAAATTGTTCTGTTACTTCATCGGTTTTTTCTGCCAATACAGTAGATTTATGCACGTCTAGGCTGTAGTCCGGTTCTGAGTAACCCCATATACCCAACTCACTGTTGAGGGCAACAGTCCACTCTTTTTCACCAGGAACTGTGTAAAATCTGTATGTGCCTGCTCCTACTTGCTCACCGTTAAAAACAACATCTTGGTTAAAGGTAATTTCTGTGGCTTCGTTCGCTCCGGTTCTCCAATACTCTCCATAAGGCTGTAAGGCGCCTTCTTCTTCCGTACCGAACACAACCCTTCCCTTTTTTGAAGGGCGGCAGTAGGTTACGCTCATACTTAATTCTTCTCCATCGTACACCACCGTATCTTCAGGGCTATGGCTGCGCGTAGTGAGCATTACATAAGCTATGTAAGCAATAAAAGCAATAACAATTACCGCAATTGCTAAAAATATATTCTTTTTCATTTGGCTGTAATTTGTTTTTAAATAGTAAATCTAGTGAGAACTGAAGTATTTGCAACTATGCACTTAAAATCTATTTTGATGGCGCACCTCTAGTTTTTATGACGGTTAAAAATCAATACTTGTATGTTTATGCTCTTTTTAGGTTGCGCTTAGATGTGTAAAAGCGCAAACATACCTGAGACAAAATTAATATTTGTCTGCCTACTTGGAGTACTCCCCACTGTAAAGTAAAATTGCCAAAAAATTAAACAGAGGGTTAAACGAGCACATCAAAAAAAAATAAAAATTATGTATACAGGATTTTTGCATACGCACAAGCTAGTGGTTGTTCTATTTTTACTGATTTACTTATTGAAGGCCATTCTATTGCTCACCAATAAAAAAGATACATTGGCCTCTTTTACAAAAAAGGTGAAAATACCAGAGATGATCATAAGTGTTTTGTTCTTGGCCACAGGCGGTTACATGCTGGCACAATTGCCAGAAATAAAGACCTTACAATGGGTTAAACTAGCTGCGGTTTTTGCCAGTATTCCTCTAGCTGTAATAGGTTTCAAGAAATACAACAAAGCCTTGGCTGTAACGGCAGTGTTGCTTATTGTGGCTGCTTACGGCCTAGCTGAAGTAGCCAAAAGAAGGGTGGAGAAAGTAGCCGTTGCGGATGAAGTCGTTACCAATGCTTCAGCTGCCAATTACGATGCCTTAGCGCATGGTAAAGCCCTGTTTAATGCAAATTGTGTACAATGCCATGGCCAAAATGGCGATATGCAAAAAGTAGGAGCGAAAAACCTACAAACCTCCCAACTAAGTGATACCGAGGTGCAAAATATCATACTTAACGGCAAAAATTCTATGCCTCCATACAGCAAGGTACTAGATGGATCAGAAGTGGACGCCTTGGTACAGTATGTAAAATCATTCAGGAAATAGTAGGGCTTTGTTGCTGTTTTTTGCATGGATAGAATTTTTTGTTTTGAATTGATTTTTTATGCGAAAAGCGCTGGCTTTAGGTCAAAGTTTTATTTCATTTAAGAGCTCTTTTTATCGATAACAAATTCTTTTTAACACTAGAACTTTTTACAGATTTTTGCAATCTAAAAACCAAAACACATAATAGCCATGGTACCAAGTAGCAAGGAGATAGCGCAGCTGAAGCAAGAAGAAACCGAATTAAAAAAGTTGCTAGAAAACTTTAAAAATGCAAGTCTTGCCCTAGATATGACCCGAGGTAAACCCGCGCCTGCGCAGTTAGATTTGAGCATCGAAATGTTATCGTTGCCGGGCAAAGATGATTATAAAGCAAAGGAGGGTACAGATTGCAGAAATTACGGTTTGCTCGATGGCCTACCTGAAGCCAAAGCTTTTTTTGCCGAATATATGGGCGTTACTAAAAATGAGGTGATAATAGGAGGTAATTCTAGCTTAGCACTTATGCACGATACCCTAACCTTTGCGGTGCTGCATGGTTACCCTGAAAGCGAAAAGGCATGGTGTAAGCAAGAAAGCATAAAGTTTTTATGTCCTGTGCCCGGTTATGACCGACATTTTTCGGTTTGTGAAACCTTGGGCATTGAGATGATACCGGTCGACATGGACGAGAATGGTCCTGACATGCAGCAGGTAAGTAATTATGTAAAAGCCGATAGTGCCATTAAAGGGATGTGGTGTGTGCCTCAATACAGCAACCCCACAGGAATTACTTACAGCCCTGAGGTGGTTGAGCAATTGGCCAGTATGCAAACCGCTGCCCCTGATTTTAAGATCATGTGGGACAATGCCTATGCGGCGCACCACTTATCTCATAACAAAGAAAAAGTGCATAATCTACTTGAAGCATGTAAAAAGGCGAGTAATCCCGACCGTGCTTTAATGTATGGCTCAACTTCAAAAATTTCATTGGCTGGAGCAGGTATCGCCGTTTTGGCAAGTAGCGAGGCCAATATTGCTTGGTACAAAAAGTACTTGTCTATGCAAACCATAGGTCATGATAAGATCAACCAATTGAGGCACCTTAGGTTTTTTAAAAATGTGGCAGGCCTAGAAGCACACATGAAAAAACATGCAGGGGTCTTACAGTCAAAATTCGATAAGGTAGATGAAGTTTTGGGTAAAGATCTTGGCAATGTAGATTCTGCTACTTGGACCAAACCCAAAGGAGGTTACTTTGTAAGCTTAAATGTGGCAGAGGGTTGCGCTACGCGCGTTGTAGCACTTTGTGCAGAAAACGGCGTTAAGATGACTGCCGCAGGGGCAACTTTTCCTTATGGCAAGGATCCCAAAGACAGCAATATTAGAATAGCACCTAGCTTACCTTCAGTAGCAGAAATTGAAAAGGCAATGCAGGTACTTTGCACTTGCATTAAAATGGCCACTTTAGAAAAATACGCTTAATCCTTTCTTGAGCGCAAAATGCGTTACTTATGAACAGACTAGACAAACTTTTTAGCGAAAAGGAAAATATTCTCAATATTTACTTTACGGCAGGGTATCCTAAATTAGAAGATACTATGCATATTTTAGAAATCTTGCAAGCGGCAGGTGCAGATATGGTCGAAATAGGCATGCCTTATTCCGATCCGGTGGCAGATGGGCCCACCATCCAAGAAAGCAACCAAAAAGCTTTGGACAACGGCATGACCATTTCTGTGTTGTTTGAGCAGCTGGCAAAATTGAGGGAGAAGATCAACATTCCGGTGGTATTGATGGGATACATTAACCCTGTATTTCAGTACGGTGCTGAAAGGTTTTTGCAAAAATGTGCAGACTTGGGCATAGATGGCACCATTCTGCCCGATCTGCCAGCACCTGAGTTTGAAGAAGAATTAAAGCCCATTTATGAAAAGTATCACCTGCACAATGTATTTTTAATTACGCCTCAAACTTCAGAAAAAAGGATAAAAGAGGTCGATCGTCTGTCTAAAGGTTTTATTTATATGGTGTCTTCCAATAGCATTACCGGTGCCAAAAGTGACATAGCTCAAAAGCAGATTGCTTATTTTGAGCGCATTAATGCATTGCAGCTAAAAACACCGAGATTGATTGGATTTGGTATTTCTAACCACGAAACTTTTAAAAGGGCCTGCGCTTATGCCGAAGGTGCCATCATAGGCAGTGCATTTATTAAGCTTTTGGCCAATTCTCAAGATTTGGAAAAAGACATTGCCCAATTTGTTAAACAAGTAAAAGGGCAAGTTTAAGACAAACAGATAAAGTATAATCGAGTGAAATGATATTGCTTTCGGGTTAATTTAAAGTATTTTGCTTAATAAGTTCTGTATTTTGGCGATTACATCTGTTTGTGGTTTGAAAAGCTGCGCTGTTTTAAAGTTGTAATGATTGCCATACTATTTTCGGTCGTGTCCCCATCTTGCTATATGGGAGTATCTTTTTCCGCCTGAGATGCCTTTTAAGTACAATATTCTACCAATAAAATAAAATCGTTACTTTTTGCTGAAGAATATCGCTACTTGGCTATGTGGACCAATTTAAATTATCCAACATGGCCAAAAAACTCTTCAAATACTTCTCAGAACTCATTATTATAATTGCGGGTATATCCATTTCCCTTTTTTTCGATGAACTGGCAGAAGATCACAAAAAAGACCAATTAGAAGTTTACTACCTACAAAGTTTAGCTGATAACCTAAGAGAAGACAGCATCAGCCTCAAAAGTAAAATCCAATTTATTGAAAAAGTGGAGGCAGCTGCAGACGTATTGCTAAAGCATTTTCTTGAAGCAAGAAATCAAAAGTTTTCTTCGGATAGTATTGTAAATAGCCAAACCGCACTTTTACAACATTCCATTTTTGCCTCAAATAAATCTGCTTATGAAGAATTGAAAAGTACAGGAAACTTTGTGGCCATCAAAAATAAGCAGCTCAAAAACAGTATTTTTAGCTACTACGGCACTACAGATAATACCATGCAAGATGACCTATCTGCTGATAATGTAATCACTTTTTATGTTTATGAGAAGTTAAATAACAACTTGCCACTAAGCAGTTTGGCCAATGCCAAAAATGCTGATTTTCATTTTTTGTTCGAGGGTATTGACTTTGGCCAATTGGAGTTGCCCACTTCTAAACAGGTAGATACCAATGAACTGATCAATGCCATAATAATCAGAAAGGGCATCAACTCTGCCCAAAAAGCTAAATATTTTAGCTTGATGAAGCAAAATCATTCTTTAATGCTTGCAATTAGAAAGGAATTGTCGGAGAAGTAAAATCTAGCTTCATCAGACAAACTTACTCAACTCCCTAGCATAATGGCTATATTTTTTGATAACTTAGAAATGTACTTTAATCAAAATGGAAAAAGCATGAAAGATACGAACACCGATAGCCGTCGAACCTTTATAAAAAAAGCAAGTGCCACGGCCGCATCTGTAATTTCTTATCCCTTTTTAGCCTCATGTGCTACCGGCGTAAAACAAGACAAAGAAAAATTGGGGATTGCGCTAGTAGGTTTGGGCTATTATAGTACTGATTTGTTGGCGCCCGCCCTGCAAGAAACGCAGCACAGCTATTTGGCGGGTATCGTGACAGGCACGCCAGAAAAAGAAAAAATCTGGAAAGAAAAATACGGCATTCCTGAAAAAAACATCTATAACTACGAAAACTATGACGAGATTGCCAACAATCCAGATATAGACATCATTTATGTGGTTTTGCCCAACTCTATGCATGCAGAGTACACCATAAGGGCTGCAAAAGCAGGCAAACATGTGATTTGCGAAAAACCTATGGCCATGAACGCCGCAGAATGTGAGGCCATGATCAAAGCTTGCAAAGATAACAATGTGGCTTTATCTATTGGCTACCGTATGCATTTTGAGCCTCACACCCAAGAAGTGATGCGGATAGGGCAAGAACAAGAACTCGGCCCCGTAAAAATGGTGTGTGCAGGTGCGGGTTTTACCATGCCCAATGCTTCTAAAGACCATTGGAAAGTGAAAAAGGCCATGGGTGGTGGTGCCATGATGGACATGGGCGTGTATTCTCTTCAGGCTGCTCGCTACGTTACAGGAGAAGAACCTATTTCAGTTTCGGCGCAAGCGATCAATACGAGAAAAGAAATGTTCAATGAAGTGGACGAGACCATGATGTTTCAGTTGGAGTTTCCTTCAGGTGCCATGGCCAATTTACACACGAGTTTTGGCGTGAGTATGAATTATTTGGATGCCCGTTGTGGCAAAGGTTGGATAAAAATGGATCCTTTTTCAGCTTACAGGAACATCAAGGCTCAAACATCCAAAGCAGTATTGGAATATCCGGTAATCAACCAGCAGGCAGCTCAAATGGACGAAGTAGCACAGTGCATCAAGGAAGGAAAACCCATGCGTGTCCCTGGAGAAGAGGGGCTGAAAGACATGAAAGTGGTAGATGCTATATACAGGTCGGCAGGTACTGGCGAGAATATAATTTTGTAACTTAACTACTCAGGTAAGTAAAAAAACTCGAAGAGCTGCTACTATTACAATATTGGCCATAAGTATATAGGCAAAACCCCGCAGGAGTATCATTAAATTGAAGAAAACCCTTTTAATATTGGTACGAGCCATTTTTATATAATGCCGAACCTACTGGGCCATTTCTCCGTGATTATACCCGAGTAATTATACAATTTTGGCATAAAAAAAACTCTTACAGGTCTTGTAAGAGTTTTTTCAAAGGAAATCACAACTTCATCTGTTGAACATTTCCTTCACTTTTTCAAGTGAGTGGTTCCTGTCTTTCTTGTCTTTAGGCTTGTTTTGCCTAAATACGCGTTCATAGTTTTCCTTGTTGCTAAAAAAAGTAGCAGCGTCTGAAATGGGTGTGTGGCTTCTTCTAGATGTTTTGTAGTAAGTCATAACAAGTTTAAAGTTTCAAGTAGTAAGATTGTACAAAAAAAATTGTTAGTGCAGAGGATAGGTATGACTAATTACAATTAGCTTGTTGATTTTTATCAGTTGAAAAACTGACTGCTATTTTTAATAAGGATAGGAATGCTTCAAAATTAGAAGTGTATGTTCAATAATGCAAAGAAAATAGAGCTTTAATATGATAAATTAAAAAAATATTTTCTACTGCAGGTACGATAGCAAGAAAAAGCAGTATTGGTTGAATATTTGGTAAAATACTTACTTTTTTTCCACTTCTTTGAGATAAGCCTCTAAAATAAGTGATATGAACTTACCCGGTTGCTTTACTCCATTCTTTAGGGCGGCTTTTTTTACCCTCTCGTAAAGGTCGGTCTTTAATTTTACAGAGGCGTATTCAACCGTGTTGCCCTTGGGTTTTATAGAGTCTATATCTAGGTTGCCAAACTTGAGTGTTTTTTCTTTGTCTTGCTCTAGTTCGCCCGCCTCTTTTTTTAAGGCATCAAATATCAGGTCTGTTTTACTTTTCTTTTCCATAATCATATTCCGCATTTCTGAAGAAACTCTTGATAGTATTTGTTAAACTCATCCTCGGTGTTTTGAGGTTCGGTTATATCATAAATAGTAGAAATGCCTCTTTTGTATCTCACCAAATTAGAAAGAGAGCTATTGAAAAGCTCGAGTCCACCTATGCCGTTCATCTCATCGAGGCGCTGATGCTCTACCGTACTGTCTCTTTTGTTTACCACACCAAAAACTTTCAAATCAAAGCCTTGCTTTGCCTTTACTTCTCTTACGATAGGTATGGTTTTTAAAAAATTAATGGTTGCTTTAATATCTAAGGCACTAGCCACAACCGGAACTATCACAATGTCTGATATTAATATACTAAAATATACTTCTTTTCCTTCAACTTTACCCGGTGCATCCAAAAAAATCATGTCATACTTTTTTTCTGCTATGGCCAGTGTTTTCTGAAAGTTGGTTTCGGGCTTGGGTTGTTTCCAATTGTATGCGATCACATCATAGGCATTGTCTGCATTTTCGTGTTGGTAGATATCTTTTACAGATTTTTGTGGGTCGCAGTCTATTACCAAAACTTTTTTGTCTGTTCTGTTGTGCAGGGCAGCGGCCGTGAGCATGAGTAGGGTACTTTTTCCCGAGCCGCCTTTTTGAGTGGCAAATGCTATGATTTTAGCGCTCATGAGTCTTTATCTGATTTAATCGGTATGATTTTAAAAGTCGCAATATAGGGAAAACTGTTCAATATTAGAACTTATACTTATGAAATATACTAAAAAATTATCTATCTATGTTAGAGGTAGAAGTTCTACCATTAGTAATACTGTTTCCTATTCATAGTTGAGAGAAAAAATTCATGAAAATTTAATTGTAATATTTATATCGAAAATAATAATATTTTGAGAAATTGGTAAAAAATAACCTAAGCTGATAGTTATTTAGTAAACTAAAGTTAACTATATTTTTTTTCTATTTTTCGATTTGTTTAGTTTGCAGCAAGTTTTATAAGTCAGAAATTTTTTTAAATTTAAATGTTTTAAGCATGAGTGATCTTGCAGTAAACGGAAAGCTAGAAAAGGTATGCAAAGAAGCATACGAAAAATTAGAGAAAATCAACGACGATTCTTTTAATGAAGTAAAAGATAAGTTGGCTTGGTGCATCGGTAGTTACAACTACGATAAAAACCCTGAGGGTTTATACGAAGTAGGCGCAGAGGCTTTGGATGCGTTAAAGACGTACAAAAAAGAAAAGCCTCGTTTGGTATCAAAAAAATTGATAGACAATCTAGAGAAAGTCGTATCTCAAAGAGATAACTGAAAGCATATATTGACATAGAACACCCGTCTATACTTACTATTTTTTCGACTATCCTTCTTAAGAGTAAGTAAAAAAATTGAAAGCTCCTCATTCACCATGAGGAGCTTTTTTTATTAAATTTCTTTACTGCGCAAAAAGGTTGCATAGGTGCTGTTTTTCTTTATAATATCATTAAATTGAAATGCTATGAAGATTACGGGAAAAACCTTAATCGCAATGGGTTACAAGCCAGGTAAGTGGTTTAAAGGTGCCTTGGTGTATGCCAACGAAAAAAAACTGCAAGGTGCAGCCCTTAAAAAGTACCTAGATGCAATTGCACCAAAGGTATTAGACTTGCATAAATTTCCTGTTGCCTACCACAAAAATATACAAGCAGAGACCCATGAGGAGCTGACTAATGTAGAAGCTGTATTTGCCACGATGGATGTGCTCATGAAAACGCCTACGGTTTTAAAAGGAGCGGTTATGCCAGATGCATGCCCTACAGGGGCGAAAGGGCAAATTCCAGTAGGAGGGGTGGTCGTTGCCAAGAATGCTATTCACCCAGCGATGCATAGTGCAGATATCTGCTGTTCGGTAATGGCTACATCCTTGGGAAAAGTTGCGCCAAAAACTGCCTTGGATATCGCTCAGAAAGTAACCCACTTTGGAGGAGGTGGAAGAAAAGAACTGTTCGATTTGCCCAAGTCTTTTGAGAAGCAACTTAAGGGTAATTATTTTCTAAAAGACGAAAATAGCCTGAATTTGGCCAAAACCCACTTAGGAACACAGGGCGATGGCAATCATTTTTTGTTTATTGGTAAATCTGAGAAAACAGGAGAAACTATGATGGTTACCCATCATGGGAGTAGAGGATTGGGCGCTAGTTTATTTAAAAAAGGAATGAAGGTGGCAGATGCATTTAGAAAAGAGATCTCACCCAAAACCCTTAAAGCTAATGCGTGGATTCCTTTTAATGAAGATGTAGGTAAAAATTATTGGGAGGCTTTGCAGCTCGTAAGAGCGTGGACAAAGATGAACCATGAAGTGATCCATCAAGAAACCTGTAGGCAGTTGGGGGTAGACACGGGCTTACAATTTTGGAACGAGCATAATTTTGTGTTTAAAGAAGGAGATTTGTTTTACCATGCCAAGGGTGCCACTCCGTTAGACGATAAATTCGTTCCTGATAGTTATGAACAATTAAGGCTAATACCTTTAAACATGAGCGAGCCGGTGTTGATAGTAAAGGGCGAGCGTACCAAAAGCAATTTGGGTTTTGCTCCACACGGAGCAGGCAGAAATGTGAGCCGTTCTCAACATCTGCGCAACAAGGCGGATTTATCAAAAGAGCAAGTTTTTGCAGAAGAGACCAAAGGGCTTGACGTGCGTTTTTACTCAGGGCATATGGATTTATCAGAATTGCCCTCTGCTTACAAAAATGCTCAAAGTGTGCAAGCGCAAATGCAGCATTTTGGCCTAGGGCAGGTTGTAGATAAGATACTTCCTTATGGTTGCATTATGGCTGGAGATTGGAAGATTGATGCCCCTTGGAGAAAGCGGAAAAGGTAATTTCTGCCGAATTATTAGCCCAAGCAACTTACTGTTTTGGGCTAATTTTTTTATTTGCCCCGCTCTTCGCGTCTTTCGTTTGCAGCATATTTTACTTTATAAAGAAAGAAAATCTCCCTGTTGTTATCGGGATATTGCTTGCTCTTTATGTTGCGTAAGCCACTTACCAAGAAAGTGTTGTCGTACCAATCTAAGATACCTCCGTTTTCGAAGCGCGAACTTTTTTCATTTGGTTTATAAAGCTGAAGGGTATCCACGGTTACGCTGTCGGTGTATTTTCTTAGATCCGATACCTTATAGCGCAGGCCTTCTTCAAAGGCACTGAGGAAAATAACTGAGTCGGCATCTGCATAAACATTGGTCATTTCTAATGGAAAATCAGATTCTACGTCTTCTTCATCATAATAAAAAATATTGTCCCACATAAGCGTACCATTAAAATCGAACCCACAAGATATGCTACTTTGTAAAGTAAAACCATACGAGATAGGTCTATTTTTAGGGATGGGTTCTCTTACAATAGCTGCGGGGATGTAGTCGCCGTCAAAACCTTTAAAGCCTGAATTGTAGGTTCGATAGAGTGGGTCGCGCCACACGCCGTAGCCATCATAGGTGATGGGCGTGTTGGGCGTCTCTCTTATGGATTCATAAGAATCTGCTGCAAAGATAATTTGCCTATCCGTAACCTTTAGGTCGTGAACAAACAGATTGTACCTCAATCTTTTTTTCTTCCCCTTATCCCTTCGTTTGGCAATTTTGGCCTCTATTCGTTCTTTTCTTTTTTCAGGTAAATAGTTGAAGAAGTTTCTGAAGTATCCAAAATCGTAAAAGCGCAGGTTCTCGAGCGCACCATTTTTAGTTTTGAGTGCATACACGCCCTGTGCCCGATCATCGCTCTTTAACCCGTAAGTGCCAATCACCACCATTTCATTATCGCTGATAACCTGAGGCCTAAAAGTAATGAAATTGTAGTCTCGGTTTCTGTCTAGAGTGAAATTGTAAAGCATTTTGCCCTCTAAATCATAAGTGGCGATATATATGGAGTGCTCGTCTTTCATTTGCTGACTTTTGAGCACGGCGCTAAATACACCATTTTTCTCATCCACATACATCCCTACCAAGTCGGCTTTTAATTGGTTAATAGACGGGGCAACAATGGAACTTTGGTTTTGGTAATTGTACCTTATGATCGCGGGATATTCTTTAATGGTTCCTCCAAAAAATATAACTGAATCGATTACGCTAAAATCTGTAATGTAAAAGTTCTTAACTTCTTCATAATCGATGTAGGTTGCAGCACCATCTTTTAAAGAGATATTGACCACTTGGTACTTGTTGCTCGATCTTTCGAGTAAGAAATAGACCTTTCCCCTTGTGTATTGATAGTCGATCAACTCAACATTGTTGTCCACCAAGTATTTTTTTGCCCAAAGTGTTTTAAGGTCGGTGTCCATAAAGGTGGCCATCAATTCTCTTTTTGCATTTTTTTGAGGTTTGGTATTAGCTAGTACCACCAAAACCCCTTCTTCGCCGGCGGGTATCAATCTGTAATCTTCACCTGTCTTTTCATCTATTTCGAATTCTACATACTCTTTAGGAAGTACCTGTGCCATTAGTTGCATAGGTAAAAACAAGAATATGATAGCTATTGAGTAAAAAATCCTTCTCATGTTGTATGTGTCATGTAAACTGATATAAGAACCTTAGAAGCTGGTTTTATCAAATAAAAACATTGAAAGGGTATTTGTTACATCAATTTACAAAATCTTACCTAATTTATCTAAGTAAGCATATAAATAGTTAACCTGTATATTGTAAAAGCTGCTGTTGTTTCTATACAAGTATAAGTTATTATGCTAGCGTTTGTTTCCTCCACCAACTTACTCCGAGCCTAAGTTGGTAATACTCAAAGCGTTGTTCAAAATGTTCGGCAAGTGGCTTTAATGCTTTAGGCCTGTCTAATTGCTCCCAAACCTTACCAATGGCTTTGCAGTCTTTTTCGCTGATGTAGGTAGAAATATCATCGATTTCTCCTTTCTCAAACAAGTGCCCGATGTGGCTGTAAATTGTTAGGGGATTGAGGTTGCGCAAAGCAGCGATTTGCTCTATGGTTTTGTTCTCTTGTAGCAATTTATAGGTTTCTAGGTAGGTTTTGCCTTTCACATTTTTAGGCGCTTTACCGCCCAAGGTCTCTTCCTTAATTTTTTTAAGAAAAATATCGCCATATTTATTGAGTTTGTGTTTGCCAACGCCGCTTATCTCTGCCATTTCAGAATGATGCAAAGGTTTCTCGGCGGCCATTTCCTCTAAGGTAGCATCATTAAAGACTACATAGGCAGGCAAGCCTTCAGATTCGGCAATTTCTTTTCTTAAGATTTTTAAACTGCCTAGCAGGCCTTCTTCAAAACGCTTCTTTTTGCTCTTGGGCTGTACGGCTTGCTTAGCAAACAGCTGCACCTGACTTAACTTTACCTTTAGGTTTTTAAACAAGACCAACTTGCTAAGTTCAGTAACTTTAAGTTTGTTGCCATCGGTAAAATCTATCTCTAAAAATCCTTGGTTGATCAATTGAGAGATAAAGCTTAACCAATCGTCTCTACTGATATCTGCACCGCTGCCATAAGTTTTGATTTGATCAAATCCTAACTCTCTAATATCTTTTCTATTGGCACCGCGGAGCACATCTACCAACATGTTGGTGCCTGTTTGCTCCTTCATCCTTACAACGGCAGAAAGGGCTTTTTGAGCGATAACGGTACCTTCAAATGAGCGGGGCGGATGAAGGCAATTATCGCAATGCCCACAGTTTTTTGTGCGGTGTTCGCCAAAATAGCTGAGTATAAAGTTGGTGCGGCAGTTGGTGGCGGCACCGAACTCTAACATGCGGTTGAGCTTGGCACGTTGTACGTTTTTAAAGATGTCGTTGGCTTCGCTGTTTTCAATAAACTGTCGTAAAACTTGACCGTCGCCATAACTAAAAAATAAGAGACACTCTGAGGCTAGACCATCCCTACCGGCACGACCAATTTCTTGGTAGTAGCTTTCTAGGTTTTTAGGTAAGTTATGATGGATCACATACCTTATGTTCGCCTTGTCTATGCCCATACCAAAGGCAATGGTGGCGCAAATTACCTTAATTTCATCTTCTTGAAATGCCTTTTGTATTTGCTGCCGTTTTTTACCTGATAATTCGGCGTGGTAATAGGCGGCTGCAATACCTTCGTTTTCTAGTGCTTCAGCTACTTTTTCAGTCGACTTTCTACTAAGGCAGTAAATAATGCCGCAATCTTCGGGTCGGTCTTTTACATATTTAATGATGGATTGAAGCCGTTTGATGGCAGGCAAAACATTGAGCGTTAAATTTTTGCGCTCAAAACTGCTCAAGAAAAGTTGGGCATTTCTCAACTTTAGCTTTTCGGCGATTTCCTTTTGGGTGGCTTTATCGGCTGTGGCAGTTAGGGCAATAAAGGGCGTATTATCGAAATACTTCATCAATTGGGGCAGGTGTGTGTATTCTGGCCTAAAGTCATTGCCCCAAATAGAAACGCAGTGGGCCTCATCAATGGCGATCAAGCTTACTTGGTAACGCGTAATGTATTGAATGAAGCGCTCTTGCAAAGCCCGTTCTGGCGATACATACAATAGCTGCAAATTATTTTTTTGTAGTTCTTGGTCTATTTCTCGTACCTCAACCTCAGTGGTATTGCTGTTGAGTGCTGCTGCATTGATACCATTGGCTTTTAGTCCCTGTACTTGGTCTTCCATCAAGGCAATTAATGGAGAAATGACCAAGGCCACAC
>CAKZMZ010000412.1 GCA_937129345.1 uncultured Thalassovita sp.
GATCAGGCGTACCGATGATCACCGCATCAATGTCTTTATCTTCCAACATTTTGCGGTAGTCTTTAAATTGTTTGGGCTTTTTGCCGGTTGCCTTTTCTACATCACTGCTTCTCTCATCCAATACGCTCTGATCCACATCGCATAGCGCTACACAAGTTACATCGTTCATTTTGAGATGGGCCCGCATGTTGGACCAACCCATGCCTTTACAGCCAATCACACCCACTCTAAACTCGTCACTAGGGGCTACTTTTTTTCTATTGGCGGCTATTACTTCTAATGGTGTGCCTAAAGCCAAACCTGCACCGCCCACCAAAGCGGCATGCTGCATAAATTTCCTTCTAGAATGTTTCATCGTCTATCAGTTTTATTTTTTGATGAAGCTTAAAAAAAAGTGGGACAGAAAAAATGACTTTTGTCTTAACAGTTGATTTTTCTGAGAAAATTGGAAAAATAGTCTCTGAAAACAACTACTTACTGCCCAGCCAAACGCGTTAATTCTTCAGAAAATCTTATGTAATTACCTCTATATACCTTTTCTTTCTCAAGGTCTGGTTCAAAAACTTGCAGGGCTAGGGTATTTTTTTGAGAAGGATAATCAATATTCATAGCCTCTAGCGCCAACATTGCAGCGCCTCTTGCCGCGCTGAGCATACCTTCATTTACTTCCACCCTGCATTGTGCAATATCTGCCAGCATTTGTAGCCAAAAAGCAGATTTGGTAAAACCACCACTCGCTTTGATCAATTTTGGGGCAGGATGTTTTTGTGCAACACTTTTCATTACATAAAGGATGTTGTACAGTACGCCTTCCATTACGGCACGTGCCAAATGCTTTTGGGTATGCGAAAAGTTTAACCCAACAAAACCGCCTTGTATGTCAGGATTCCAAAAAGGGGCTCGCTCGCCTTGTAGATAGGGCAAAAAAAGCAAACCTGCAGCGCCTGTTTCTGAGGCCATTGCTAAATTGTTTATTTCCTCGGGGGATACTGGGTTTTTCTCATTTAAAAATTTACCCAACCACTCTAATACAATACCTCCGTTATTGACCGCTCCACCATGTACAAATTTTTCTTTATCTAGCATGTAGGAGAATAGGCGCATCTCGTTGTCGGTCTCAAAGTGTGGAGAAACCGTTCTTACGGCTCCGCTAGTACCAATCGATACTGCGTAAACTCCCGAATCTGTAGCATCATCGCCTAAGTTGGCCAAACAGCCATCGCTACTTCCCGAGAAAACTTTTAATGAAGCAGGGAAGTCCAAATCATCGGCTATGTCCTGTTTTAGAGACAGTTCTTTTTTGGGTGAAATAATTTCGGAAAGTTGAGTTTCTGTTATTCCTGTAATTTTTAATGCCTGTGGATACCAACTAATTTGCAAAGGCTCAAACATACCTGTGGCAGATGCCATACCGTAATCGACCACAAATTGTCCGGTTAAATTAAACAGCACATACTCTTTAATGGAAACAAACTTATGGGATTCTTTAAGTTGTGTAGGGTGATGCTTCTTCCACCAAAGTAATTTGCATAATGGCGACATAGGGTGAATGGGCGTGCCTGTAGTACGGTAAATTGCTCTGCCTTCTTTGCTATGTCGCAACTCTTTAGTTTCTTCTTTACTGCGCAAATCAGACCAAATTATTGCTTTGGTTTTTGCATTTCCAGTATGGTCCACTGCTAGCAAACTATGCATGGCAGCACTAAAGCACAATGCCAAAGAAGAAGGAAACCGCTTACCAATAACGGCTAGTTCTTCAGAAATACTTTTAAAAATAGCCTCTGCATCCTGTTCGCTATAGTCTGCCTGCCTCCTTAATGTAACAATAGGTCGCTCAGACAGATAAAGCTCCTTCAAAGTCAAATCAAATACTACAAACTTTATGGCAGTAGTACCTATGTCTATGGCGATGATACAGGGCAGATTTTCAGAATCTGTTGGCATGCTTAATTTTTACGGGTGAGGTTTTGGAAGATAAGCTCTAAAGAAACTTGCTCTTGGCTCAGGCCAGTGATCACCCAACCTTGTTCAACTGCCTTTCTAAAAATATCGCCTCTAATGTCCCTATCAGTTTTGGCATTGATTAGATAAGTATTGTTAGACTTTTTCTGTATGTTGATCACTTCTTCCATACTTTCTAGTAGAGTAACCTCTGCAGGTGTCTCTAACTCTAGCATAATATGCACTTCATTATTATCAGTACTTTTTAGTTGGCTTACTTTATTATTAGCCACAATATTGCCCGAATTGATGATTATGACCCGATCACAAAGCGCCTGCACTTCTTGCATGATATGGGTTGAAAAAATGACAGTCTTATGCGTAGCTATGTTCTTAATTACCTGTCTGATCTCTTGAATCTGATTCGGATCTAAGCCTGTGGTGGGCTCATCCAAAATTAATACCTTAGGATCATGGATCAGTGCCTGTGCCAAACCAACGCGTTGTCGGTATCCTTTAGAAAGTGAACCGATTTTCTTTTTCTGCTCTTTTTCTAAGCCTACCAAATCTATCATGTCGGCAGTTCTGCTTTTAGCTTGTTGGCCTGTCAATTTATGTAAAGACGCTACAAATCTCAGATATTCATGCACATACATATCTAAGTAAAGTGGATTGTGTTCTGGTAAATAGCCTACATTTTTTCTCACCTCTATGGGTGCTTCTGTTACTTCATGGCCGCAAACCGTTACACTGCCTGAGGTAGGCGGCAAATAACAAGTAGCGATTTTCATGGTAGTAGACTTACCCGCACCATTTGGCCCGAGAAAACCTAAAATTTCGCCTTGGTTGGCCTCAAAAGAAATATGGTTTACTGCGTTTTGCTTACCGTAGGTTTTTACAAGGTCAGAAACAACAATGCTCATAGTTAAAAAAATTAGTTTGTATCCCAGTGATTAGGATTTAGTAATTGGAGATTTGTTTATTTGTATGATTAAGAAGAAAATATTTTTTATACAATTTAAGCTAAAAATAGCAGCTTCTTAAAAAATCAGGTTTTATAAAGCTTTGCATGAAAATACCAAAAATACAACGCCCTTACACCAATAGCTATTACAAAGGGCAACATAGAGTAATGTAAAGGCTGGGGCAGAAAATACCACACGACCAATAACAAACCAAGCAAAATAGTAACGATGTGGCAATATCGAACTACCCACAACTTAGCCTGTTTTTTTATCACAAAAAAAGCAACGACCAAATTTGTGGGCAAAGCCCAAACTATATTAAGGTTATTGGCCGTAGCCGAATGATCAGTAAAAAACCAAAGAAAAACAATCAGCAAGCCAACCAAACCAGTAACTAAAAATAAAACAAAATCTAAAACCTTCGATATTTTCTTCTTCTTGTAATCATACAAAGTGATGCCCAAAACCAAGGCAAGTAATAAACCAAATACCAAACCTGGTCCTAAAGTAAATCCTGTATCATTAGGTGTAACGGCATTGTAAACCTGCTTGGTTTCGCTTACCAAAGGCTTGGTTCCCGAATTTGTTTTTAAAACGGCCTTACCAAATTCTTGTTCCACATAGTATGGTAAAAACATGTACTGATACCGCGTCGCCACCTTGTCGGTAGGCAAGCCTAAAGCTAAATCAATACCTAAATCTCCCCAACGGTGCTCGGTAAGGCGAGGCTCGATCAAATCTCTAAAAGTAAGTGCCTCTTCTGTTGGAGAATTATCAAAAACCAACTGCTCGCCCAAAGCAGCCTTTAGTACATCGGGCAACCTAGTGGCACAGTTATCATAAAAAAAATCGTATAGATAATATCGGTTTTCTGGCAGGTAGTTTTTTTCTAAGTAATTGAATACGGTCTGTTTTTGTAGTGAATCTAAGTTGAGTATTTGTTCAGTAAGCGAGCGATTTAAGTACCTGTAGGCCGCCTCAAAGCGATCATAATCACGTTTGGCCAATTTGTAATTGAGTTTTCCTCTTGCAAACTTTAAATAGAAGTTGGGTTCATCAAAATCGAAAACCCCATAATCGTAAATCCAATCTATACGCCTCAGCGGATCTTTTACCCTAAAAGCACTATGGCCAAACTGGGTAAACAAAGGATCATCTGCATGGCCGGGCGCTATGGTAAACACCGAGATTTCGGCTCTTGAGCTTAGCATGACTGCCTGAGCAGAAACCTTAGTGACAAAACACATCAGAATCAATGCAAAAAGCCAAAGGGCTTTAAATTTTAAATGCATAACAAAAAAGTAAAGGATACTAAACCAATTTCGCTAAGATACGGATGAGAACTGTTTTGAAAAGCATCAGCAGGTTAATTTACATTTTCGTCACGGTACAGGATAATTATTAAAAAATAAGTAAATAGCTTTTAACATACTAAGTTCTGACCAACCCAAATATTCTTTATGCATAAAAGAACCTTTATAAAGAAAACCCTTACGGGTGCAGCTGGCTTGGCATTGCTGTCTTCTTTCTCGCCTCAAAAAAAATACAAGGCGGGCATCATACTTAATACGCTTAAGGAAGATATCAAAAAAGACCATGTAGGCACTTTAGAAAAATTGGCCAAACTAGGCTACAAATACATAGAGTCTAGTCCTGTGGGCGAGGACCCAAAAGCTTATGCACAACTGCTTAAAGATTTAGGTTTAAAAACAGTTTCTTCGGGTTCTAGTATTAGCAATCTAGAAAAAGACCTAGACAAGTACATTAGAAATGCGCATTTGCTACGCCAAAAATACATAGTGGCTTATTGGCCGTGGCACAGCTCTGCAGATAACCTCACACACGACGAGTGCATGCAAACCGCTGAAAACCTTAATCAACTAGGAGAAAAATTAAAAAAAGAAGGTTTGGCTTTCGCATGGCACAACCACGATAAAGAGTTTGCAGATATTGGTCAAGACCGCCTGCCTGTCGATTATTTAATGCAAGAAACCGACCCATCAGTTGTTAACATGCAAATGGACTTGTATTGGGTGTTTAAAGGCGGTGCTGATCCTGTAGCGCTCATCAACAAATACCCAGGGCGTTTCCCGCTTTTCCATGTAAAAGATATGGATGGCACGCCAGAGAAAAACAAGGCATGTGTAGGCGCAGGTATTTTAGACTTTTCTAGAATTTTTAAAGTAAGCAAAAAGGCCGGTTTAAAATACCCAATTGTTGAGCAAGAGAGCAATAAAAAAGGATTTATCTGCGCAGAGGTAAGCTATAAGAACCTAATAAAGTGGATTTAACAAAACATACATAACATGAATGTTGACAGAAGAAAGTTTGTAAAAAAAACAGCGAGTTTGTCTTTGGCTACCGGTATGGCCAGTGCCATGCCTTTTCATATTTTCGCCTCCAATAAAAGCCCGAACGATACTGTAAATGTTGCATTAATTGGATGCAAACAAAGAGGGTACAATGTACTAAAACAGCATCTCAAACTGCCTGATGTAAACTGCGTAGCTATTTGCGATATTGACAACAACGTGCTCGAAGAAAAAAAGGCAGACCTCGCCAATACGCACAACCAAAAGGTCAAAACCTATAAAGATTACCGCAAAATGTTAGAAGATAAGGATATTGACGCGGTGATTATCGGCACGCCTGATCATTGGCATTGCCTGCAAACCATTCATGCTTGCCAGGCCGAAAAAGATGTATATGTAGAAAAACCTATGGCCAACTCCATTGAAGAATGCAACCTCATGGTAAAAGCTGCTCGCAAATACAACAGAGTGGTAGAAGTAGGGCAGCAACAACGCAGCAGCCAAGTTTGGAACGAAGTTATGGACTACATAAGCACAGGAAAACTTGGCAAGCTACGAAGAACCAACATTTGGGCAAACTTCAATT
>CAKZMZ010000413.1 GCA_937129345.1 uncultured Thalassovita sp.
TCTAAATTACGCAATCAATTTGGTTAGATATCGGTCTCATTTTAAAGCGTATCGTCAAATAATTTTTGAACGGGAAGCCTATAATAATGAGCAGAATCTAGATTATTTAAAAAATAGACCTTTGTTTGCCTTTCTGAAGTACGTGAAAAAGCCTTCCTGAATTATCAGAAAGGCTTGATAAGAACTTATGTAATATCTTAGTAAGTTACTTTTGGATCGAGTTGTTTGGCCTGCTCAATAAACTTTTCTACCATTACTTTGCTAGGTACAACCCTAGTAAGTTTTTTCTCGGCATTGACCTCAACCAACTTAGCATGCAAATTGTCTGCATTCCTGTTTCTGAGTTCTTTTATAGTATCTACACCTGCTGCTTTTAATAGTTCAGCAAATTGGCTAGCAATACCTTTTACCCTAAAAAGGTCGGCCATGTTTACCCAATCTAGCACTTTACCTTCATCTACACCGCTGGCCACGGCTATGTTTTTACGGCCGCTTTTTGTAGAACCGTTTTCGAGTAATTTCTCAACAGAACGAATGTTTGCTTTAGCAAGTTTTTCGGCAAAGGCTGGGCCGATTCCTTCAATATCAGTTATCTTCTTAGACATGAGAATAAAGTTAAAGTATTAATAATTGATTTATTAGTTTTAGTTTTTTATGAGAAAAATCCTCCTAGGGTTTTTCCTAAATCGCCGGGTAATTTGTCCTTAAAGTCGTTCATTATATCTTTGCCCATACTACTACCAAGCATTTCTACTAGTGATTTTTCATCCATTTCTTTTTCGGCTGTTTTTTGGGTGAACTGCCTCATAATAAAAGGTATGGCAAATTTGCTCAGGCCTTCAGCCATTTGGGGCGATAAACCCAACTGTGATATCAATTTTCCACCATATTGCCCGATTATACTCATTACAATAGGATTGGTCATAATATCTTCCTTACCTTGCAGTAATGATAACAAACCTGTTACATTACCTGAGGAAAACTCTTTTTTAAAACCATCCAAAATACTTTCTTGGGCTACATCAACAGAGGCTTCTGCTTTTTCTTCGGTGAGGCCATATTCAGAAACAGCATCTTTTAAAAGGCTGTCTTTTACTTGTGATAATATATCTTCTATCATATTTACGTATTTTTTTTAAATAAAATTATAAAATTGTTTTTTTCAAAGTTTCAATTGTTAATATGGCAAATTTAAGACGGCTATAAATGCTTTTGTCTTTAATTATTTTAAAATGTTTAAATCACTCGTTGAATTGGTCAAAATACTCTTTAAAAAGAACAATGGGATGTTTTGTAACAGTCAATTATAGTTGGTTAAAAAATGTAAGTTAGAGCAACTTACCTTTAATATCCTATATTTTTACACTAAGTAGGTTTTTGTACGACTAAGGAAATTTGCCAAATCATCTAGTAAAACATATCCTTGTTCTATACCCCAACTTATAAAGAAAATTATTCTCATATAGAATAAAGCCAAATAAAATATGGGAATACCAGCGCAATATCTCTTTGGCCTTAATAACAATGTGTAATAAATAGGTAAGTATACTTTTCAGAGTTAAAATTTTATGCACAAATGCTTACTTGTGTCTTTGAAACAAATATCACGCTTTGGATATTAGCATAGCATTTTGCGCCAAGAATTGTATATTATTTGAAAATTGAAGTTTAATTGTTGTAAAAACTCTTATCAAATGTCTTTGAACAGCACTAGCGAAGAATCGATACTTATTTCACACAAAGGACTTATCAACGAAAGAATAATTACGCAAAAGGGTGAAGAGATAAGAGCACTTTTCAAAGACGACATTTATCTATCTAGAAAGATTTTTTCTGTATATATGGAATTGATACAGAATATTTTTTATTACTCCTGTGAAAAAGAAGAAATTGGCGGAAAAAGTTTTGGAGTTGGCAGTATACAAATAACAAAAAAAGCCGATAGTTACATAATAAAAAGCTGCAATTTGGCAGAAAGTAAGTTTGTTGAAAACATCAACAAAAAGTTTCCTGTAATCAATCAACTCAATAAAGAACAGCTCAGAAAGCTTAAAATTGAAACTAGGCGAAAACCACAAGAACCCTTAAGCAAAGGCGCTGGCATAGGTTTGATACAGCTTGCCATCATCTCTGGCAATCCGCTTAATATTTTTTTCGAGAAGAAAGACACCTTTCATTCCTTTTACAATATCCACATAAAAATATCTTCTCAAAAGTAAGTTTCACTTAAACCGACTTTACTTTGTTATTAAGCTAAAGCTTTTAAAGAATTTACAGCACACTGCAGAAAAACCTCCACTTTTCTTTTATTATTGCCAACTGAATAATCTTGCCTCTCATACTGCCTATCTGAGTTATTTAGAATCATTTCAAAAGGCTCTAAATATTAAATTTTAACAGTTTTGTGGATTATTTTTTTTCATTTATTGTTATATTCAAAAAAATAAACAATCAGGTCATACAGAAGGGCTTTACTAACATACACAAGTAAAGTAATTAGCTTACCAATTTTAATACAAACGTTACAATCTGATTCAAAATTAAAAAAGGAGCTACATAGCAATCAATAATTTTTTTGTTCTTTGAAAAACCTATAGAGCAGGCTTTTGCCACTCTTTACAGTCCCACAGCAAAGATTTTAATTTAAGCGATAAAATGTGGACATAAAGCTCGAGTAGCTAACTATTCAGTTAAGATACTGAAAAGCTAATTTATTTATACTAACATAAATTGTTTATTTCATTTGAATAGCAACACCTAGTAGTATTTAGGCTGAAAGTTTTTTATAAAAAAAAATTAACATGAGCGTATTTGATAAAATCAAAACAAATTATAGTACCTCTGTAAATGAGTTAAGTGTATCTGAGTATCTAGAACTATGCAGAAAAGACAAACTTTGTTTTGCAAAGCCTGCTGAGAGAATATTAGCAGCAATCGGTGAACCCGAAGTGATAGATACCAAAAAAGAACCCAAACTAAGCCGTATATTCTCAAACAAAACCATAAAAGTGTATCCGGCTTTTAAAGAGTTTTACGGAATGGAAACAACAATTGAGCAAATAGTGGCTTATTTTAGACACTCTGCTCAAGGTTTAGAAGAGAAGAAACAAATCCTTTATTTGATGGGACCGGTTGGCGGTGGCAAAAGTTCACTAGCCGAAAAACTAAAAGATTTGATGCAACAGATGCCAGTTTATATTTTGAAGGCCGGCAGTCAGATCAGTCCCGTATTCGAAAGCCCCTTGGGTCTGTTTGCAGATTATAGAAATGAGATGGAAAAGGAATATGGAATACCCTCTAGGTATATCCCTGCATGTATGAGTCCTTGGGCAACTAAACGCTTGAAAGAATTTGAAGGCGATGTAAACAAATTTAAGGTCGTTAAACTTTATCCTTCCATTCAAAACCAGATTTCCATAGCCAAGACCGAACCCGGCGACGAAAACAATCAGGACATTTCTACGCTAGTTGGTAAAGTTGATATAAGAAAACTAGCTGATTTTCAACAAAGTGATCCCGATGCCTACTCTTACACAGGTGGCCTTTGCCTAGCCAACCAAGGCATTATGGAGTTTGTAGAGATGTTTAAAGCACCAATAAAGGTGCTCAATCCTATGCTTACAGCTACGCAGGAAAATAACTACAAAGGAACCGAGCCAATTGGTGCCATACCTTTCGATGGTATTATCTTAGCACACTCCAATGAGTCTGAATGGGCCAAATTTACCAATGATAAAAAGAACGAGGCTTTTCTAGATAGAATCTATAAAGTACAAGTACCCTATTGCTTAAGGGTTGATGAAGAAGTAAAAATTTATGAAAAGCTGATTAGAGAAAGTTCTTTAAGAGAGGCCACTTGCGCTCCTAAAACACTAAGAATGCTGGCAGAGTTCTCAGTATTGACCAGAGTTAGAGAACCGGAAAATTCTAATGTATTCTCTAAATTAAGAGTTTATAATGGAGAAACATTAAAAGAAACTGACCCAAATGCCAAGTCTTTACAAGAATACAAAGATGAGGCCGGCATAAATGAAGGGATGACAGGCGTATCGACCAGGTTTGCATTTAAGGTACTCTCAAAAGTATTTAATTACGATAATGAAGAGATTGCAGCAAACCCTGTGCACTTACTTTATGTGCTTGAGCAAGAGGTGGTAAAAATGCAATTAGACAAAGAAACCGAAGACCGCTACCTTTATTATATAAAATCAATACTGGCCAGCAAATATGCAGAGTTTATCGCTGATGAAATACAGAAAGCATATATAGAGTCTTATCAGACCTATGGTCAGAACTTATTTGAAAAGTATGTAATGTATGCAGATTACTGGATGCAACGCAACGATTACCGCGATCCAGACTCTGGAGAGATTTTAGACAGGCGTATCTTAAATGAGGAACTTGAAAAAATTGAAAAGCCTGCTGGCATTGCCAATCCTAAGGACTTTAGGGCCGAGGTAACCAACTTTACTTTAAGGTATAAGGCCAACCATTCTGGAGAAATGCCTAAATGGGACTCTTACGAGAAAATTAAGAATGTCATCGAGAAAAAAATCTTTACTAACACAGAAGATTTATTACCTATCATTTCTTTCAATGTAAAATCATCACAAGAAGAAGAGAAAAAACACAAAGACTTTTTGAAAAGAATGAAAGAACGAGGCTATACGCAAAGGCAGATACGTATTTTGGTTGACTGGTTTATGCGTGTCAGGAAAACCATGTCTTAAACCATTTATCTACCAAAAACTAAATCAGCTTTAATATGAGCATAATCGTTGATAGACGAAAAAACAATAAAGGTAAATCTCACAACAACCGCCAAAAATTCTTAAAAAGAGTAGAAGGGCAAATCAAACGTGCTATCCCAGATATTATAAGTAAAGAAAGTATCAAGGATAGTACGACCGGTGGTAAGGTGCGCGTGCCAATAAAAGGTATTAAAGAATACAGTTTTTCTCACGATCCATCTACTGGTAACAAGAAACACGTTAGGCCTGGCAACGACAAATTTGTTGAGGGAGACCGCGTACCAAAACCTAAAGGAGGCAGCGGTAGTGGAAGAGGCAAAGGCTCCAACAGCCCTGAAATATCTGAAGATGAGTTTTTTGTGGAAATCTCTCGGGAAGAATTCTTAAAATACTTTTTTGAAGATTTGGAATTGCCCAACATGGTTAAAAAGTACATGCAAAGTACAGATAGTTTTGAGAACCGCAGGGCGGGTTTTATAAAATACGGCAACCCATCTAAGCTAAATATTAAAACAAGTTACCAGCAATCCTTAGCTAGACAAATCTCTTTGAAAGGAGCCTATAGCCAAAAACTTAAAAAGCTAGAAGAAGAATTGGCCGCTGAGAAAGATGAGAAACAAAAATTGATTCTGGAAGAAAAAATCCAAAATCTGAAAAGATTGTTGGTGACCATTCCATTCTTTGAGGAAGTGGATTTGAGATACAACAACTATGAACAAGTTCCTCTACCAACAACTTCTGCAGTTATGTTCTGCATTATGGATGTTTCAGCCTCGATGGGTTTCCATGAAAAGGATATAGCAAAAAGGTTTTTCACTTTGCTTTATCTCTTTTTAACCAAG
>CAKZMZ010000414.1 GCA_937129345.1 uncultured Thalassovita sp.
GGTAATGGGGATGGTGCCAATCGAGCAGGGAGTAGTAAAAGCCGATTTTCAGTCCCTCGGCACGGAAGGCTTCCACATATTCTTTGATGAGGTCGCGGCCAGCGGGGGTATTGGTGGCTTTGTAATCGGTGTATTCACTATCAAACAGACAAAAACCATCGTGATGCTTGGCGGTAAGTACCACGTACTTCATGCCTGCTTGCTTCGCGAGTTTTGCCCACTTTTTTGGGTCATAGTCCACGGGGTTAAAGACCTCAAAATACTTGCGGTACTCCTCATTGCTGAGTTTTTCGTTTTGCTTCACCCACTCGCCCCTTGCAGGCGTAGCATAAATGCCCCAATGGATGAACATGCCAAAACGCGCATCGCGAAACCACTCGGTGCGCTCCCAGCGGGCTTCGTGGTTGTTGGATTGCCCGAACAATGTACTTGAAATCAAAAAAGCGGTAATTAAATAGAGTGTGTAGTTTTTATACATCTAAATTAGTTTTTAATGATAGGGCAATGAATTGATATCCATTGCCCAAATAATCATTTATATAGGCATCTTCATATTTTCAGGATCCCAAGCAATGGCTTTTTTCTCAAAAAAGCTTTTGTTACCTGCCAAAGTGGGGCCACATGCCCTTAGGCCAAATTCTGCATCTTCGGTGACTGCTTTGCCCTCACGCATAGATTCAAAGAAATTAGAAAAATGCTCAAAACGATCGCCTTTGTAACCTTTGGGTTGAGTATAAAGCATCTCCTCAGGTTCTTTCATCTCATAGGTTGGCGGGTATTTTTCTGCATAGTATTCTTTATACTGCTCTTGCATATCTGCCGCAAAAGAATTGATGGACATACCCGGGGCTTTAGGTAGCTTTTTCTTTTTTATCGAAAGAGAGTTCCAACCTATTTTAATTTCACCTTCATCCCCTACGATCCTAAATAAAAAGTTTCCACCAGAACCATCTACAAAATTGGCTCGGAGTACTAGGTTAAAAGCTGGGTGTGTTTCTGTTTCGGGATAATCGAACATTCCTGCCTGTAAATCGGGCACTTCTCTACCGTCTTTCCAATAGCGCAACCCACCTGAAGAGTAAATTAAATTTGGTCCTTTTGATTGGGTGATGAAATGCAACATAGATAGTAAGTGCACGAATAAATCGCCAGAGACACCTGTGCCATAGTCTAGATAGTTTCTCCATCTAAAAAACCTTTTTGGATCCCATTCTCTCTTGGTAGTATTGCTAAGGTAAGTATCCCAATCCACAGTTTTAGGAGAGGCGTCTAAAGGAATGGAATATTGCCAAGCACCTGTGGCACTAAATCTATCAAAAATAGCTTCAGCAAAATTGATATTGCCAATGGCACCCTCTGCAATCAACTCTTTGGCTTTTACAAAAGAAATACCACTTACAAATTGGCTGCCTACTTGAAATACAGCCCCTGTTTCTTTTTGTGCTTTAATTACTTCGTGGCCTTGCTCTACCTTATGCACCATGGGTTTTTCACAGTAAACTGCCTTGCCTTTTTTCATGGCATCTATGCTGATTTGGTCATGCCAATGGTCGCTTGTGGCGTTTACAATGGCATCAATATCATCCCTCTCTAAAATTTCACGATAGTCTCTAGTGGTATAAATATCTTTACCCCATAATTCTTTGGCACGGGTAAGTCGGCCATTGTATAGGTCACATGCAGCTACTACCTCAACCCCATCTACCATAAGTGCGGTATTGGTATCGCCCATGCCCATACCACCTGTACCCACGCAGGCAATTCTAATTTTATCATTGGCAGCATAGCGTTTCTTTGGCCGTAAACTATGTGCGAGTGCTTGGTTTTCGGTGAGGTTAAGAAAGGTATGAGCACCTGCCAAAGCAGCTGTGCTTTTACCTACTTTTTGAATGAACTTTCTTCTGCTGTTTTTTTTCATTTTCGCTTTCGTTTTCATTTCTATTAATAAAGAGCTTAAGTTTGTAATAAATCACTATCCAAGGTACTGCCTATTGTACAAAACAGGATATTCGGAAACCCAATCGGCTAATCTTACTACCTTGAAAAGCAATGATTTACTCCTTGTATAATTAAAATCCTTAGCTTTGGAAATCAATGGAAAATATGCGTATCAATAGGATTATCTTACTTTTTTTGCTGACTTTTTTTGCTTGTAGGCACCCAGAAAAAAGCAGCCATGATGAAATGGTAAAGCTTTTGGCAGAAATGGCAGAAAAGAACAACAGAAGGGAAAATATGTATGCCAGTACCTTAAGGGCCGCTTGGTACGAAGCACAAATGCAAGAAGCTGAAACAAAAGAAAAGGAATGGACTTACCAGTTCGAAATGGGCAGGGAAACGCTCAATGCAGGACTATCTGAAAAAGCCGTTGAGATTTTCACTGATTTGAAAGGTAAGATTGAGGCAGAAGTTGTCGATGAAAACGATTATTTCTCAACACTCTACACCTTGAATAGACATTTAGCACTAGCCTACTTACGCGTGGGTGAACAAGCTAATTGTATACACCACCACAGTTCTGCTTCGTGTTTGTTGCCAGTGAAAAATGAGGGTATTCACGAATTTAAAACAGGTTCTGAAAAAGCCGCAGAAATCTATTTGGAATTACTCAAGCAACAACCAAACGACATAGAAAATAGATGGTTGCTAAATTTGGCGCATCAAACTTTAGGTGCTTACCCCAAGGGCGTTCCTGAGTCTTTTAGAATTGCACCCGAGTTATTTCATAACAACAAAGAATCCGCACCTAAATTTAAAGATATTGCACCACAAAAGGGATTGGGCGTCAACTTGCTCTCGGGCGGAAGCATCATTGAAGATTTTAACAATGATGGCATTTTAGATATTATGGCCTCTTCTTGGGGTATGGACCACCAGGTAGAATTTTTTATGGGCAACGCTGATTTTACTTATGAAAAAGTAACTGAACAAGCAGGTTTAAAGGGTATTACCGGCGGCCTCAACATGATGCAGACCGATTATAATAATGACGGTTTGATGGATGTGTTCATCTTACGCGGTGCTTGGCGTGGCGTGGCAGGACGCTTGCCTAATTCGTTACTAAAAAACAATGGCAACGGCACTTTTACTGATGTAACCGTACTTAGTGGTTTGCTCACTATGCGCCCCACCCAAGCTGCTGTGTGGCAGGATTTTAATAACGATGGTTGGCTCGATGTTTTTATTGCCAATGAAACTTACGATGAAAAAGTACCCTTGCCTACCCAACTCTTTATCAATAAGGGAAATGGCACTTTTGAAGAAAAGGCTGCTGAATGCGGTGCTAATGTTATAGGTTTTTTAAAAGGCGTAATTGCT
>CAKZMZ010000415.1 GCA_937129345.1 uncultured Thalassovita sp.
GCATCTGGGGCAGCAGTTACGGTGGCACACTCTCCGTTTATTCGCTGTTGATGACGCCCGGCTTATTTCAGGTAGGTGTGGCCGCAGCGGCGGCTGTTGACCCAATGTACTTTGGTACGGATGACGTCGCGATTGTTCGTCGCCCACAGACACACCCGGAGGTCTTCGAAAGAAAAGCGCTCAACTATGCAGCGAATCTGGAGGATAAACTCCTGTTCATTCACGGCATACAGGACCATGTGGTACCCTTCAAAACCACGGCAGTGTTAGCCGAAGAACTGATTAAACAGGGCAAGGACTTCGACTTTGCGTTTGCACCGGGTGCGACGCATGGATGGAGCCGTGAGCGGAATTACAATCGCTACCTGTTTGGCAAGCTCATCGAGTACTTTGACCGACACCTAGCCGAGCCGTCTGAGTAGAGGTTTGCAGGTGTCTTGCTGCTCGGCGTTGAGAAACGCTGGGCAGATTTTTAGAATGCCGCATAATCGAGTAGCCCGACTTGATCAAATGACTCAGATTGAAGCTCTTTCCAAGCGGCTTTCCAAGCGGCTTACTAATAGTTAGGGACACGACTCCCTCCCATAAGGGACCGGACCTCAAAAGCTCACACCCTCTAGTTCAATAATCTATCTTACGATAAATTAAAAGATGCCCATGCTGGGCACAAACAAAAAATCGAAACGAGATTTTATGAAATTTGAAGTAAAAGTTTCTACTATATATGAATGTACTTTAGAGAGAGCATTTAAAACTCCAATGTTGTGTGACATTACCAAAATTCATACAGGATATGGATTGACTCCAAAAGTTACTCATACAACCGATGACGAAAATTGGGGGCAAATAGGCTCAAGTAAAAAAACATATGTTAGAAAGTCGCTAATACAAAAAGGAGGTTTCGCTTCTATGGATAAAATACTTGATAGAATAGAGAATGAGTATTGGAAAATACAAGTTGATGGATTCCAATCATGGATGGCCAGATTTCATAAATTTGTTGGCGAATGGAAAACGACTGAAATAAAAAAGGGGAAAGTCTTAATCGAGTATCAATATTCACTATTTGCAAACAAACCCTTTTTCTATCCATTGAACTGGATTTTTGCAAAGGTGTTTTGGCCAATTTATATGAAAAGAGTTTTAAATAATATCAAAATAATGGCATATAACAAAGAAACATATCTTAATAGGTAAACGTAAAACAAATCTATCAACGGATAAAAGCCAAACCTCTAACACTTTATATGTTTATATGAAATCTTGGCTGCCTATCTGTAGGCTACACTTTATATACTCAATGTAGTTTTGTGAACGATCAATCTAAAGGTCACCAAAAAAAATAAAATTTTTTTGATGACCTTTTTTCTTTCCTCGCGATACAGGAGTAAACAATAAAAAACTTTTTAATTATGAAACTCATCACTCTTTTATCTATCACTTCTTTTATTGCATTTATGTCAGCCTGTGGCGACGCTTACCAAGAAGAGGCCTATTACGAAGACACATACGGCCAAGCTTATACTGAAGAGATGAACACACCTCAATTTGCCATGAATAATGACCAATCTGGCGCAAACTTTACAAGCAATAGCGAAATAAAGATGCATCCCATTCCTAGTAGTCAGCAACCAGGGATGCTTTTCGGTCACATACCACTCCCTGCTAATTGGAAATTAGAAAATGGCATTATAAAAGGGCCAAACGGGATTACAGCGGGAGACCTAAAAGGAGGCATGTTCTTAGAGCAACAACGCAGGTTAACTTCTGCCAAGCAAGTTGCCCAAGAAGATATCTTTCCTAAAATTAAACAAGTGGGCGGTAGGGTTACCAATACCTTTATGATTCCTGAAATTGCCAACTATAATAGAAATTTAGGCGAGCAATATTGGAAGGTATCACCCACTCAAAATACTTATGAAGCCTTGGGCATAGAAGCAGATGGCCCAGATGGCACAAAAGCATTGGCCATCATCCACTTTACTTATTCTAGGTCTCAATTTGGTAATATGGCTTCTTATTACCTAAGCCAGTTAACAACCAAAGCAGAAGACTATGAGCAAGCCAAAAAAGCATATATTTATGGACTGGCCAATGTTAAAGTAAACCCACAATATATTGCTGCTCATAATCAGAGAGAGCAACAAAAATCACAAAACAGCTGGACAGCCCATAATCAAAGAATGCGCAATAACGAAGCGGCTTTTCAAGCAAGGCAGAAAGCACACGTAGACTCTTATAATTCAATTAACCAAATGTCTATGGACACTTATTGGAACAACAGCAACGCTTCTAACAGGATGCAAGAACAATATGTAGACGGTATTTGGGAACAACAGAACATGGTGGATCCTTACACAGGAGAAAATGTAAAAGTAGATGGCTACTACGACCAGTACTACATGAACAACAATAACGAGTACATTGGTACTGATAATTCTTTATATAATCCGAACCTTGATCCAAATTTAAATAATACAGAGTGGCAACAAGTACAGCCATCAAACAATAATTACAACTATTAAAAACAGCCAATTTCCATTTCCTGCTTGTTTTACGGGCAGGAAATGCTTTGCATATTTACTACGATAAAACTAAATTGGAAGCACGCTTTTTATCAATCAATTTAGTTTTACAGTGACCGACAAGGAAATATTTCAAGGCATTGCCCAAAAAGACAATCAAACATTTCTATATCTTTATCAAAACCACAAAGGACGCATCATTAACATGGTAAGTAAAAACAGTGGAACGGAAGAAGATGCATTGGACATATTTCAAGAAGGTATTATTGCCTTATGGACCAACATAGAAAAGGGCAAGTTTCAGTTTCAAGAAAATGCAAAAATAGGCACTTATCTTTTTGCCTTATGCCGCAACATTTGGATCAGCAGATTGAGAAAGAGAAAAATTACAAAAGAAGTGGATAATGAAACGGTTGGCATAGACCCTTCAGAGTTACATGCGCTTGAAGAAGAATACGAACAGATCAACCAACTAACCAAGGTAATGCAGCAATTGGGCGATTCTTGCCAGCAATTACTGCAGCTGTTCTACTATAAAAAAAGCTCTTTAAGAGAAATAGCCACTGTAATGGGTATAACAGAAAAAACGGCCAAAAACAACAAATACAGATGCATGCAGAATTTGAAAGAACTATATAATAAAAGAAGTACAACGCCATGAATCCAACATCATTTGAACATATAGAAGCTTACTTAGACGGTAACATCACAAAACAAGAACTAGAAGCCCAACTAACACCTGATCAACTTGCTACACTTGAGGAGGATATAGAGTGGTTAAAAAACAGCAGAATTGCCGTACAAGCCGAGGGCCTTCGCCAACAACTAAAAGAAACCTTACCTAAAGCAAAGAACAAAGAGACTAAGGTTGTTTCTTTTTACAGCAACAAGCAACAACTTTACTGGATCGCGGCTTCGCTCGTAGTTTTGTTTGTAGCATTTTGGGGAGTTTACATCAATGACCAATCAAGCCTTTACGAAAAGCATCTCTATAAAGACCCCGGACTTCCTGTTTTAATGAGCCAATCTGAACAGTACCAACTCTATGATGCTATGTCTTTTTACAGCGAAGGCAATTACGTAGTTGCTGCCCAAAAACTAAAAACTTTACAAGAGGAAACCGGGGCTACAGATACCACTAACTACTATTTAGGGGCCAGTTTATTGTATCAAGATAAACCCAATGAAGCGATTCCATATTTAAATGAAGTCAGTGAGGCCAATTCTGCTTTTAAGCAAAAATCAGAATGGCTGCTGTTGTTGGCATATATAAAAGATGAACAGCTAGAGGAAGCAAAGGCTTCGTTGTCTAACATTTTATCTAATGAGCAACACCTATTCTACAAGGAGGCACAAGAGCTGTCTCAAGAACTAGATTGATATTAAAATGAGCCCTACCATAATAAATGACATCAGAAAAATAAGCACATATACGATAAAATATAGCACGCTTTTGATTTTTATTTGCGTAACTAGATTGGCTGCGCAATCTCCCGAAAAACTACTCGAACTAGGCCAAAGAAGCTACACTTTTGATAAGAAAGATTCTGCAGATTACTATTTTGGGAAAGCTTACAAACAGACAGATTCTAACATAAAACTAAGGGCCATTACCGGTTTGCTTAAAGTAGCTTTGCTCCGTTCAGATATGGCCGCATCAGATTCTTTGGTTCAATTAGCTGATGTGATTTTAACCCAAGACTTGGATAAAAATGCAGTCTGTACCTATGAAATATGGAAAGGGGAATTCTACAAAAAAAACTCAGAACTAGAAAAAGCATTAAAGCTGCAAAAAGCTGTAGTGAGTAAAACCAGAAACTGGGAACAAGGAAAGGTTGTCCATGCGGATGCGCTTTTTTATACGGCACTAACTTTTGAGAGACTCACCGAATACGATTCCAGCATTGCCTATATAGAAAAGGCTTATCAACTCTATAAAGCAACCTTAGATACTACCTCCGTAAAGTTTGCAGAGATTTATAATGGGTTAGGCAATAGCTATTACCGCAAAAACGAGTTTAAAAAGGCTAAAACCTACTATTTAAAATCGAAAGAGGTAAGCGAAAAGCATTTGGGCCCAGTTTCAAGTGATCTGGCAGTGGTCTTGGGCAACCTCTCTAGCATCTCGAGAACAGAAGAAAACTACCACGAGGCCATAGATTACAGCGAAGAAGCCCTGAGAATATTTAGGCTATTGGATGACAAAAAAGGCATTTCTGTTTCTTACTACTCTTTAGGCGTGTTTTACTATTTTTTAGGAGATTACGGTAGAACCAAAGACTACATGGAGGCCTGTATTACGCTTAGGGAGGAACTGTACCATCCTAAACACTATACATTGATCAATCCTTATGAAGTAATGGGCATTGCTTTAGAAGAGTCAGGCAATTATGAACAAACACTTTTTTATTTAAAAAAAGCAAGACCCATTATTAAAGCTAATTTTGGAGCAGCTAGTTTGCAAGAAGGGCTCAATAGCGAAAATATGGCCATTTGCTTTCAAAAGCTTGGAGAGTTGGATTCGGCTTGGCGTTACGTAAAAATTGCTAATAAAATCCTTACAGAAAAACTTAGTGGCAATGCCTATCAACTAGGCACACATCATTTTACTTATGCTAGTGTATTGAGACAAAAAGGACAGTTAGAAAAAGCAAAGGAGAGTATTGCCACTTCAAACAAGATTTATGAAAACCTAGGTATGGCTAACTCCACTGAATATGCCCAAAGTTTGGCTACATTAGGTATGATGGCCGCCCAAGAAAAAGACTGGCAAATGGGTGACAAGTATTTCGACCAAGCCTTGCAAAAGATCCAAGATTCAGATTCATCCATAGTGGCCATGCCTAACAATCTTACGATTTTAAATGAATACATTAGCTATCTCTACGAAAAGTACATTGCTTTAGAAAAAGATAAAGATTTAACTACTTTTCAAACATATTCCAATAAATACTTAAGTGTTTCTGAAAATCTGAGAAAGCAGTCTATTGATCCCTATAGCAAAAGCATTTTAGTAAAAGACAATGCCCAATTGTATAACAAAATGGTGGGCATCTACTATCAGTTATACAAAAAAACGATTAACCCAGATCATCTCACAATGCTGTACAGGTTTTCTGAGTATGGCAGAGCAGCTATGTTACGCGATATGCAAGATGAGAAAATCAGTTACTACGCAGGCGTGCCAGATTCGGTAACTCGAGAAGAAAATAATTTAAAACGCAGAGTGCGCGAGCTCAACCAACAAATAGTAGAGGGCAATGCTACAGCAGAAAACAAGCAACAATTATTTGAAGCCAAAGAAGCACTTAACAATTATATTGCTCATTTAGAAGAAAGCTACCCCAAGTATCATCAATTAAAATTTGCTACTGAGAACATTTCTTTAAATGAAGTACAAGCCAATTTGAAGGAGGGCGAAAATGTAGTGGAATACATGCAGAGTGATACGGCTTATTACGCTATTTTAATCAATACAGAGGAAGCAGACGCGGTTTATTTAGGTAATACAAAAGAAATCGATACAGAAATAAAGAACTGGAAAGAGGCGATTGTAACACAAAACCAGGCTAAAATAAGGGAAAATGGGTTTCAGCTATATAAAAAATTATGGGAACCATTTATTGCTAAATTGCAGGGAGAGCGAGTAATTGCCATACCTATTGGTCCTTTGTTCTACCTTAATTTAGAAACCTTATCGAAATCAGTCGATAAAGACGAATTTCTCGTCTATGATTATAATATCTCTTATGCACTTTCTCTCAATGCTTATTTTATAAAGGATTCCAATAAAGCTGACGGAAAAATCATTTCTGTAGCCCCCGGTTTTGAAGAGGAATTGAAAACAGCGTATCAAGAGAGCTTTGATACACTACAAATGATCGATGAGGAATATTTAAAAACCGTTAGACAGCCATGGACAGTAAGGCTGGCCAATTCACTAAATGATAAATTTGATAACACCATACTTACTGGTTTACAAGCTACCGAGAGCAATATAAAACAAAATATAAATCAAGCAGGTATTTTGTATTTTGGTACCCATGCCATAACCAATGCAGTGGATCCACTTCGTTCAAAACTGGTGCTTGCTAAAGAAATTGGAGATCAAAAAGAAGATGGTTATTTACATGCCTATGAGTTGTTCGGCTTGCAGTTAAATGCAGAACTGGCTGTATTGAATGCCTGTGAAAGTGGATTGGGAAGCATCAAAAAGGGGGAGGGGATGATTTCATTGGCATATAGCATGCAATATGCAGGCTGCCCAAGCACCGTAATGTCTCTCTGGAAAATCGACGAAAAAGTAAACACTAAAATAACAGAGGATTTTTTTGAACAACTATCGCAGGGTAAAACCAAAAGCGAAGCACTTAGGAATGCTAAATTAGCTTATTTACAAACTGCCAAAGGTACGCTTGCCTCTCCATTTTATTGGGGCGGAATGGTACTCATGGGTAAGGATAGCGAAATTTCAATTGAAAGAACGTTGCCTTCCGTTTGGCTGATTTCAGCTATCTGTTTAGCCATAGCTGCTTTAGCTATTATTGCTACTTGCTACTATACAAAAAAGATTTAATGGTGTCATCCCTACAGAAAAATGTCTAGTAGCAAGCCTTTTAATCAGTAGTAAGATAAAAATGCATGATAGTTAAGTAATATAGCTTCTCTTATGTGCAACATGTTCCCTTTCAAGGGATAAACTTTGCAGTTCACAGGATTTCCATGATACGATCAAACATTGACTCTCTACTCAGGGTTCGAAGCACACAATCTAACATTATAAAAAACCTAGTCTAATGCTTAAAAAATTTGCTTTATCTACCTTATTACTAACTATTTTTACCATTGCAGTCTTTGCGCAATCCAAAAACGTTACTATCTCAGGAAATGTCATAGACCAAGAAACAGGTGAGCCAATAGAATATGCTACTTTTTTGCTCCAACCCGTAAATAATCCAGAAAATGTTTCAGGTGGTGTTACCGACGCAGAAGGTAAATTTAAAGTGAAAGCGGAATCGGGCACCTACAACATTCGGATAGATTTCATAGCTTACAAGCCCTATGAGTTGAAGAATCAGCAACTAACGAAATCTATTGATTTGGGCATTATCGAAATGAGCGTAGATGCCACGGAACTGGAAGCTGTGGTCATAGAAGGGGAAAAGACCACAGTAGAAGTTAGACTAGACAAAAAAATATATAACATTGGACAGGACCTTACCAACAGTGGTGGTACCGTGAGTGATGCACTCGGTAATATCCCATCCGTTACGGTAGATGTGGACGGGACCATTGCACTAAGAGGGAACAGCAACGTTAGGATCTTGATCAATGGCAGGCCATCGGCACTTGCAGGTTTTGGCTCTACAGAGGCCTTGCGTCAACTCCCTGCCGATGCCATTGAAAAAGTGGAAGTGATCACAAGCCCATCTGCAAGATATGATGCCGAGGGTACCGCCGGCTTACTGAACATCGTTTTAAAACAAGAAAAAACAAGGGGATTCAACGGACTGGTCAATGTTGGTCTCGGTTATCCAGATGCCGCAAGCCTTACTACCAACCTTAACTGGCGAAAAGATAAGTTCAATTTTTTTAATACTATAGGTTATTCTTATCGCACACCACCCGGAAATGGTTTTTTTGATAATACTTATGTAGGTGGTACATTCGATAGGATCATAGAAGACCGCGACATCCGTAGAAGGAACAGTGGTTTTAACCTCAACACTGGCATAGAATACTTTATCACGGAGAGTTCTTCGGTAACTGCCAGTGCCTTTGGCAGAATCAATGATGGGAGCGACATTACGGACAATAATTCCATCAGGTTTATCTCCGATGTTATAGATAGCAGAACGTTTAGGACCGAGGAAGAGATTGAGGAAGAAACCAGTTACCAGTTTTCACTCAGTTATAATAACGATATTAATGATAAGGGCCATAAGCTTACTGCCGACCTTCAATATTCCTCTGACGAAGAGATCAAACCGATAACGATATTAGAGGAGAATGTCTTCCCTGAAAGGGCACTTATAGCCAGTGAGAACATTAATGAAGTAGAGTTACAGAATGAATTTCTTGCTCAGGTAGATTACGTATTGCCTATTGGAGATGCGCAATTCGAGGCTGGATATAGGGGCAACTGGGAGCAGACCGATACCGACTTTGCATTAGAGCAACTCAATACCGACACGCGGGAATTCGTAGAAAATCTTGGATTGAACAACAGATTTGTTTTTGATCAGATTGTACAAGCGGCATACGTACAGTACGGTAAAAAGCACGGAAGATTTTCTTATCTGGCAGGTTTGAGACTGGAAAACACGAGGCTTAAAGGAAATGTGGCCAGTTTTGATCCTGAAGCCCTTCAGGACTTTATAGGAGATGGAGTAGAACTAGATTTTGATAAGAACTATCTTGGACTGTTCCCTACGCTCAACCTTACTTTTGAGATAAACGAAAATGAGAATATTACGGCAGGATACAATAGGAGGATAAACCGTCCGCGTGGCTATTTTATCAACCCTTTTCCTTCTAGATCGAGCCGTACGAACATTTTCCAGGGTAATCCTGACCTCGATCCTGCATTTGCCAATGCATTTGAAATAGGCTACCTCAAAAGCTGGAACGACCTTACCTTTACCTCTTCTGTCTACTATCAGATCGAATCCAATTCTTTTGAAAGGATACAAGAGCAAACTGGGCAGGTTACGACAGATGGCATTGTACTTATCCGTAGCATCCCTATCAACCTTTCTACCAACGAGCGCATCGGAGCCGAAATGGGCATGATATACAATCCTGAAAGGTGGTTGAGACTGAGTGGTAGTTTCAATTTCTTTCAGTTCGATACAGAGGGAGTTTTCAATGAAGTAGATTTTGGTGCCAGAAACACTAGTTGGTTCGCCAGATTTAGTTCTAAGGTAACATTACCGGGCAAGATAGATTGGCAAACGAATGCATTTTATCGTGGCCCCAGAGAGAACGCACAGACCAAGACCAAGGGTATTTTTTCTATCGATTTGGCCTTTAGTAAAGATATTTTAAAGGATAAGGCGACCCTTGCGTTGAGTGCAAGGGATCTCTTGAACTCTGGCAAGAGAATGTCTTTTACCCAGACCCCTTTCTTTACCTCAGACAACGAATTTCAATGGCGTGAACGCCAGCTCACTTTTTCATTCATTTACAGGATCAACCAAAAGAAAAAACCTAGCAGGAGTAGGGGTGGTGGTTATGATGATTTTGAAGGATAGGCGATTGGCTTAGAAATAGAGTCTTTTGAGGGAGATAAAGAGGAGTTTTGTAAATCCTTGGTTGCCATCGAACATCTGACATTTCCCACCACAAAAGCAAAAAATATTTTTTTTCTTATAAAAGCCTATTTAATAAAAATAAAGGCTAATTTTTACTTTGTTTCAAAAGCCAATAATAACCCTTGCGGGGCACATACTTTCCAAGCGGCTTTTTCCATCGGCAGCCGACGCTGTGATGAAAAACAGGGCGGCCTGGCCGTATGCAAAAAATCTAGCGGCCGCCGTGCGGGGAAATTTGAAACGGTGCGACCGTCGCTCGCTTCGCTCAAACACCAAATTTCCCAAT
>CAKZMZ010000416.1 GCA_937129345.1 uncultured Thalassovita sp.
AGGCGCACAGCTGATCGACCCAGGCCGCGCCCTCCGGCGAATAGGCCGCCGTCGCCATGAAGAGGCCGAACGAGTTCGGCGACAGGCCCAGCGCCATCATCCGCGCCCCGAACCGCGCCCGCAGGTCCGGGTCGGCAATGATCACGTTGCCCGAATGGCTGCCCGCGATGTTGAAGGTCTTGGTGGTGGCGGTCATCATACTTATTGCTTTTTGGCAACTAGCAAAGTTGGCGCGCAAAGGTGCTGATGGGTTTATGCATAAATTCATTAAGAATGATGCCATTTCTAAGGTAATGGCTAATTTCATTTTCTACTTTATCATCTTCGAGGGGATTTTTATAGCCCTTTCTACCCTAGACTTAGACAAACCGATTACTCAATTACTTGCAGGTGCAGGTATCTTGGGTTTGGCATTAAGTTTTGCATTCCAAAGTATTGCTACCAACATTATATCGGGAATCATTATCGCCGCAACACGACCTTTGAGGATGTTTGACTTAATAGAAACAAATGGTTTTATGGGCGTGGTAGAGGAAATAGATCTGCGTGTGGTAAAACTCAAGACCTATGACGGCCAAGATGTTTTTATTCCCTCAAAAGAGATATTAGAAAAACCCTTAAAAAATTATGGCACTACCCCCTCAAGGCGTTTAATGCTCTCGGTAGGTGTCTCTTATGGTGAGAACCTTGAAAGGGTCAGGGAAATTACCTTGGACGCCATAGATGGCTTACCCAGCCTAATGCCTAACAGGAAACCGGTTTTTTCATATTCAGGATTTGATGATAGCGCCATCTCTTTTGAATTGCACGTGTGGTTGGGCACCGATTATTTAATGGCAAGGAGCGAGGTAATCATCGCCATTAAAAAGGCCTATGATGCCAATGATATTACCATACCTTTCCCAATAAGAACGCTAGACTTTGGCATAAAAGGAGGCATGCAGTTAAGCGAAACCTTGATAGACTCTCGAAATGGCAACGGCAACTGATCTCGGGCAATAAGACCAATCACGGTTCTGAAAGCATATCGATAATATGATCATGCATTTCTCCGATACTTGGCGCCAATGTTTCGCCAACTTCTACCAACCATACCTGTAGATTCAATAACATGGGGTAAAGCTTTGTATCGGCTATAATTTCGTCTGAAAGTCTGAGGCCTGCTGCATCTAATATACCTAAGAATATACTCAAAAAAACCGCGTATTTGGCACCCCCTAAAATCATAGAGGCAAAATTGTCGAGGCTATCGAATACAGAATAGTCCACCCTACCTTGTAAAACCCGACCCAGTTTGTTTAAAGATAGAGAACCTATTACATAGAAAAAGATAAAAAATAGGAATTTGGCCAGCTTGGGCGATTTACCCACGGCCTTATCTGCACTAACAAACAAATAGGTAATGGCAAAGAAAATAATAAGGATGCCAAGGATAAAAACTATAATGGAGATAAACTCCACTATAAATCCTTTTTGATATCCTTTGTATGCGCCCCACAGAATAAAAAAGGCCAATACGATATCTACGACACGTATGTAAGAAGAAAAATAGCTTTCTACATTCTCAGTAGAAATTTGTAATAAAGTACCAATATCGGCGCTTGTAAAAACTGAAAAAAAATCCACACGCTCAAAAAATTATTATCCCTTTAAACAAAACAGATATTTACTGCTTATTGCAACGCTGCTTTTACCATTTCGGCTACTTTTTTATTGTCTGCCCTGCCAGCAAATTTTTTCTGTGCAATGCCCATAACTTTGCCCATATCTTTCATACTGCTTGCGCCGAGCTCCGCTACAATATCATTTATGGTGTTTTCAATTTCCTCGTCTGACAGTTGTTCTGGTAAAAAAGCCTCGATTACTTCTAGCTCGGCCAATTCTACCGCAGCCAAATCTTCCCTACCTTCTTTCTGGTAAATAGCTGCTGAGTCGCGCCTTTGTTTGGCGGCCTTACTCAGTAGCTGCACTTCGGTGGCTTCACTTAAACCGCTACCAGCCTGACCTTTTTCAGATTCTGCCAGTAAAATCATTGATTTTATTCCTCTTAAAGCCTGTAGCTTTTGCTTATCTTTGCTTTTCATCGCCTCTTTCATGGCGGCTTCAACTTTCTCTTTTAAACTCATCTTCTCTAAGGTAGTTAGTTTTAAAAAAATTTTATCTCTCTCCAGAGCAAAACAATCGTAAAAATACATTTAGTTTGCTCTTTTAGCACTGAAAGCTTATTTATTATGAAATAAAGTAGTAAAACGATGTTTAGAATCGCCACAAATTTATCTAATTAATCACTGAAACATGACTAGACTAAGCGTAAATATTAACAAGTTTGCCACTCTTAGAAATGCAAGAGGCGGTAACAATCCCGATATAATACAAGTAGCCAAAGATTGCGAGCGCTTTGGCGCAGAAGGCATTACAGTGCACCCCCGCCCCGATGAAAGGCACATTAGATACGCTGACGTTAAAGATTTAAAAAAAATAGTTACCACAGAATTTAATATCGAAGGCAACCCCAACGAAAAGTTTATAGAATTGGTGCTAGAAGTAACACCCGAACAAGTCACCTTAGTACCCGATGCTGTAGATGCGGTCACTTCTGATTCTGGATGGAACACCCTTGAACACGAAGCCTATTTAAAAGAAGTGATTGGGAAATTTAAAGTCAAGGGCATCCGTACTTCCATTTTTGTAGACCCGGTAAAAGAAATGATACAAGGTGCCGCCAAAACAGGCGCCGACAGAATAGAATTGTACACAGAGCCTTATGCACATCATTTTCTGGAAGACAAGCACAAGGCAGTTAAAGATTATGCCGAATGTGCTAAACTCGCCAATGAGTTAGGGCTTGGCATTAATGCTGGCCATGATTTGAGTTTGGATAACCTACAATTTTTTAAGAAAGAAGTGACGCATTTGGCCGAAGTGTCCATTGGACATGCACTTATCTGCGATGCCATTTATTTCGGATTAGAAAATACCATACAACTCTACAAAAGACAGTTGCAATAACAATCGGTAAAAGATAGCACCGTTTAAATGGTGTCGGCTTATTTTAATGAGTTGGCACCATTTTTTTATTTTCCCAAGAACCGATGTACCGCTATTTCAGGCTAGTGAGCATACCTTTTCTCTTTTTAAGCAGTAGTGTTCTACTGGCCTTGGCCGTGTTTTTCATCAATACATCGTATCTAGAATTTACCTATTCTATTATTGAAATTTATCATTTGGAGGCCAAAGCAGATGTAATAAAAAGCAAATATCTTACAGCTGATACTTACGAGGCCATTAAATACATTTTTATATCTATTTCTCTGATTATACCGCTTTTTAGCTTTTATGTGTATCTGCACTTAGAGTTCATTTATATAACAGGTCAGCAATTTTTTTCCTTTTTAAAGGGGCTTTATTTAAAGCTTAAGATAGAATTGCTAAATCTCTCAAAAACAGAACGATACATTCTGTATACGACCTTTCTACTTTTAACCTTGGCTAGGGTTTACTTTGCCTTTAGTTATCCTATGCACATAGATGAGGCTTTTTCTTATGTATTTATAGTGAGCAAAGGATGGCTGGCAACAGTTTCTTATTATCCTGGCCCGAACAATCACGTTGCCTTTTTATTGCTCTGTGCACCGTTTCACTTTCTCTTCGATAATCCGGAAGTTGTAATGAGGTTGCCGGCACTACTGATCAGCACAATAACAAGTGCACTTTTTTTCTTGGTCATTAAAAAATACTTGGGTTTCATTTTTTCTTATGCTACAGTAGTCTCTTTTTCCTTTTCTGAATATGGTATGTTTTACGCTGTACATGGTAGAGGCTATTTTTTGATGCTGCTGCTCTTTATTGTTGCTGCCGTATCTTTTATAAGGAGCATCAACCTTGGTTCTAGGTACTATTTTATTCTATTCTGTGCAGCGGCTTCAATGGGGTTTTATACCATTCCTATATTTGCCTATCCTTTGGCCTCTTTGCTAATAGCTGGTTTTGTATATGCTTACACCATGCAAAATACTAGAAAAATAAGATGGCTTTTTATTAGTGGCCTGCTCATTTTTCTCCTAACCACAATCATGTATTTCCCTATCATTATTACAAGTGGTTACCAAGCTTTGATTGGCAACGAGTGGGTGAAACCGCTAAATGCCACCCAATTTTACCAAAATATCCTCTTTTACTTGGCAGATACTCCCGGTACTTTTTATAGCCTAGATATTTACGGTTTATGGATCACCCTACTCAACCTATTTTTTTGGTCTTGGGTAGTGGCTAACCCCAAGCAATTTGAGGGTTATGTAAAAGAGTTGCGCTTAAGGCAAACAGGTATTTTTGTACTGAGCTTTTACTTAGCTCCCTTATTTATGCTGTTTATACAGCAAGTAATGCCCGGTACTCGAACTTGGCTGTATCTTTCTTTAATAGAATACAGTAGTTTATTGTTGGCAATAAAAATTATTCTACAAAAATGGGGTAAAAGTAGAGCAGTAAAAATTAGGCAGCAAGACCAACCTATTGGCTTGGTATACAGAAGCTTTGTTGTACCCACTTCTGATAAGAAAAAGTATTTGCTCGCTTGTGTAAGCATCGCATTTTATGCCTGTTGTATGTTTTTTTACATCGATAATTATACTTTAAACAGAGAAAAAATTTACTTAGAACACCCAAGAGTAACCGAGCATATTGTAGAAAAGGGCGCAAAAAAGGTCCTTGTCACAGAAGATTTGTACAATGTATTTTTAAGGTATGAAGCTATAAAACATGGTCACCACTTAATAGTAGATACCGAATTTAATGCTCAAAGACTATTCTACGATTATGTTATCATTAAGCGCAATGAAACTTTACCTGAATATTTGGACAGCCAACTTTATCGCAAAACACACACAGACAGTTTCGTAACTATGTATAAGAGAATGCACTAAAAGTTTGATGCTATAATTAGGTTAAGCTTTGGTGTAAATCATAAGTAAATCACTACCAAGCACTTTTGCGGAGTTAAGTTTTGAATGAATAGACGGTGCTTTAATGCCTTCTTTAAAAGTTTTTTTCGATTTAAATACCCTGGCCTCATCCCACAAACCCACATGCAATAAAGCACTAAGCAGCGTTGAACCGCCTTCTACCAATATGGACCCTATGCCTTTTTTATACAAATCTTTAAATAACGCGTCCAAAAAATCCTCTTTGCCTAGCGCTTCACCCAATTTTTTTTGATGAGGCAGTTCTTGAGGTGCATCCTTATAATGATACAGTATAGTAGAGATGCTATTATCAAAAACCAGTCTATCAGAGGGTAAGCGAAGATTTCTGTCCACAATGATCCTGATCGGATTTTCACCTTTCCAATCGCGTACATTTAAAGTAGGATTATCGTATTTTACTGTGTTGGTCCCTACCATAATGGCATCTTCCTCTGCACGCCACTTATGTACCAAAGTTCTAGAAAACTCATTACTGATCCATTTAGAGTCAAAATCATTTCGCGCAATAAATCCATCGGCGGTTTCTGCCCATTTTAAAATAATAAAGGGTCTTTTTTCAGAAAACCCTTTTAAGAACCTCCTATTCAAAAATTTTGATGCTTCCTGGAGCAGGCCCAATTCAACCTCTACTCCCGCTTCTTCTAATATTTTTATGCCTTTGCCAGCAACCATTGGATTCGGATCCTTAGTGGCAATTACTACCTTAGGTATACCTTTTTTTACAATCAAATTGGCACATGGTGGTGTTTTGCCAAAATGGCTGCACGGTTCAAGGGTTACATATAGTGTACTGTGCTTAAGTAAATCCTGATTTTTTACTGACCGTATTGCATTTACCTCAGCATGGTGCCCTCCAAAAGCTTGGTGGTATCCCTCACCAATGATCTGAGATTGATGCACTAGTACACATCCAACCATAGGGTTCGGACTAACGGCACCCATTCCTCTGTATGCTATCTCTAAAGCGCGCTGCATGTATTTTTTTTGGTCTGCCATTTTTCTCAAACTTATGGTTTCCTTAACTACTTACTTGTACAAAATACACTAAAAAATAAAAATGTAATGGCTGCACTTTTGGCAAAAAGATGAATTTGTGAAGACAAATACTATATTTGATACAAACTTATGAGTGTTTACTCGAAAAGAATTTCGAAAACCTCTCGGTTTTAGGCTTCTAAAAAAACATTCATGTCTCACTTTACAAATTAACTAAAATGAAGAAAAACAGAAGAGAATTTATCAGAAGTGCAGGAAAATATACCGCTAGTGGTATTTTCTTAGGTACAGGCATTAGTCTTTTAAACGCCTGCGGTGGAGCACAACAATCTAATGAAGCTGTAAATGAAGAAGAGGCCACACAAACGGCAGCCTCTCCATTTTTCGAAATCTCCTTGGCTCAATGGTCTTTACATAAAACCCTTTTCAGCGGTAAATTAGACAACCTAGATTTTGCAGCCACTGCAAAAAATAAGTTTGGTATCGACGCTGTGGAATATGTAAACCAATTCTTTAAAGACAAGGCTAAAGACGAAGCCTACCTTGCAGAAATGAAAAAACGCAGTGATGACTTAGGCGTTACCAATGTACTGATCATGATTGATGGCGAAGGTCATTTGGGTAGTTCTAATGCTGAAGAGCGTCAAAAAGCCGTTGAAAACCATTACAAGTGGGTAGAAGCTGCCAAGTTTTAAGGCTGCCACTCTATTAGGGTAAACGCCGCTGGAGAAGGTACCGAAGAAGAAGTGGCCAATGCTGCAATAGACGGTTTGGGCTCACTCGCCACTTTTGCAAAGGATTATAACATTAATGTAATTGTAGAAAACCACGGAGGCTACTCTTCTGACGGCCAATGGTTAAGCAATGTGCTTTCGCAAGTAAATATGGAGAATGTAGGCTCATTACCCGATTTCGGAAACTTCTGTATCGAGCGAGAAATGAAAGAAGTAGATGGTAAAATGACTTGGGGTGAATGCAAAAATGAGTACGACAGGTACAAAGGAGTTCGAGAGCTGATGCCTTTTGCAAAAGGTGTAAGCGCCAAATCTAATGTTTTTAACGAAGCAGGGGAAGAAGTCAGAACAGATTTTACTAAAATGCTGCAAATTGTAAAAAATGCAGGTTACACTGGCCACGTAGGTATTGAGTTCGAAGGAGAAATACCTGAAGACGAAGGTATTATGGCTACTAAGGCCTTATTGGAAAAAGTAGGCAAAGAATTGGCCACAACTGCATAAACTGCAATTGCATAAAAAAAGGGGATTTTAAAATCCCCTTTTAAGTTCTATCGTGTCCCTGTAAATGGTGCTTACGTTTCCGGCTTCATCTTTAAATCTAGCATAAACAGTCTTTATTCCGTCTTCCTCTCCACTAAGCTGCCAACCTACAATCCTAGGCTTAAACAACTGCCAACGGGCAGCTCTAAAATCGGGATAATTGCTCACTAGCATGTGTGTAGCCCCTTCTGCATTAAAAGACAATACTACCTTTTTATTGATATCTTTGGTAACGCCTGCGCCGGCGTCAATGCTAAACTCGCATTCTTGCGGAGGGGTCGTATCTAAAATGATTTCATCGGTAAATACGCCGGTTTCGTTTCCCGCAATGTCTTTAAATTTTACGAAAACTTGTTTGGTGCCGTCGCCCTCCTCAAAAGTATAATCTAACTTGGTGGCATATTCTGTCCATTGGGCATCAGTAAATTCTTGATTGTTGGCCAGCATCATTGAATCTGCCTCATTAGCAAAAATTGCCAAATTCACCTTACCATCTTGTCTAAAGGTAAACTTTTCGTTGTTGTTGATTTCTATGGAACAGTTAAACGGCTTCTTAGTATCAAAAGTAACCTTGTCCTTTACCGTTTCAGAAATATTGCCCGCTACATCTCTAAATCTGGCGTATACGGCATATTCTCCGTCGCCTCCCTTTTCTAGTTCCCAATCGAGCATTTCCTTATTGTAAAATTGCCATTTATGGCCGTAGAAAGCTCCATTGTTGCTGATCATCATATATTTGGCACCTTCTGCTTGTATTTTCAAATCAACGATGTGTAATTTTTCATTGGATATTTTCCCGGGTATATCTATTTCTACAGAAATATTTTGAGGTGGGGTTGCATCCACTAAAATATCATCGCTTACAGGGCCGATTTCATTATTATCCTTATCGAGAAATTTAGCATAAACGGTTTGCTCTCCATCTTTTTGGAACAGCTCCCAATTGACAAATCCCTCAAAATGCGACCAATGCGCCCCTGTAAAATCCTTGTAATTGCTTACCATCATTTTTGTAGCTCCCTCGCACTCTAACTGCAAACCTACAGTATAGCTTTGCGCATATTTATTTCCTTTATCTACTAAAACAGATGCTTTTGGCAACTGAGCCGAGGCAGTGAGTTTGATGGTAAACAACAGTAACCCAGCGAAGAGTATTCTGTACATTTTTTTAGTTAGTTTGCTCAATAATTAGACAATATAAATGAGAAGTACCTGTCCAACTCAAGTTAGACATTCCATGAAAAAACTAACTTACAAATCAAATATTGCATAAGTATTGGCTTGCAGCACACCTTATAGAACCTTTTGCAAACATCTCTCATATAAAAAAGGCAGCTATATTTAATAATATAAGTCCCTTGTCGTATTATATACTGAACTGATTGAAAGTACTTGTAAAGGCTTTATTATCAGATTGAAAATCAAAGTATTGAAGAACATTTTTTTGGTATGTAAAGCTACAGCGACAACAAAATACCATTATCACTTAGTCTAAAGCAATAGGTCAAAAAAGCTTAATATAATTTCAATGAAGTATTTTTTATTAATTAGCTGTTTAATTATTGGGCAATGTATCAACGCAGTTTATGCCCAAGTCAGCGCAGGTGCTACTTATAATATCTCTCAATTGTCTCAAGAATCTGTTACCATTTTGCAAGAACCTATGGTAAAAGAGTTTAGAGAAGCCGGAGATACCTCCTTTACTGTTTATCAAAACTGTAGTGTGCCTTTTGAAACTTATTTTGTGAATGGCGCCCAGTATGACAACATCTTTAACCCCAATCCTACAGGTCTATATCTTAACAATCAGCACTTTACTTATTTCTGTGGTATTGAGATGTCTATAAGGCAGAATTTCAATAATATATTACAAGTTAAGGAATTCTCTTATTTGAGTAGCAAGTATTTGATGATCATCAACTTTAGGGAAGATTGTATGGGAGACGGCTGCAAGTACCGCTGTTACAACCTTTTCGATATTACCTTTCCAGAAAAAATTATACAGGTCTCTTTTTCATCAGTATTTGAGGGTACAGAAACTTTTGGCGAATTTAATAGCGATGGTGTTATCGATTTTTTAAGGGTGGCCCCAAAACCCGATAAAGATGGCAATGAAGATGGATTTGAAAACTACTTGCTCACTGCTTACACCATTCCTCGTAAAACTGCCAAGCAACTGACTAATAACGAAAAGCAAGCCTATTACCTCTATGTAAGAGGCGATGAGGAGGCCAGAAGTTTTCAAGTATTGCAGGCCGATTGGTTTTTTAGCATGCGCGATACCAGTGGTAATGTAGCCCCTAAAACTTCTTACTTTGCTCCCTACATTTCATTTGACCCGCTTTACAAGTATCTATACAGCCCTGAGGGCATTAGAATTGAAAAAAACAGGTGGTCTGTATTTATAGAAGATTTTGGCGACCTACAAGCCGCCCAAGATTTTTGCGCTAAAGTAAGAGCAAAAAAAATTGGCGAACCTTACATTATGATCGATCAATATAGTAACGACATTAAATTCCAAACTTTTGTGGGCAATTTTGTTTCTAAACAAACAGCCGAGAAATACCTTAGAGATTTAGCGAAGAAAGGGTATCAAGGCAAACTACGGGACCTGCGCAAAGACTATTAAAATTATTTACTTACATAACGCACGCCTACTATAGCATTAAAGTCTTAGCTATTGTAGGTTTTTTTTTCAATAATTTTTTCATAAAACGTTGTAGTCTAGTAAAACTAAATAAATGTAAATATTAAAGTAGTTCCAGTTAACTTCTATTGGCATTTATCTAAACAAAGACAAAATGAAATATTATTTGTATTGCCTTTTGATTGCATTGTGGATTTGGCCTAACATAAGCAATGCACAAGTAGACCCTTATTCAACAGCGCAAAATCTGATTCAGAACAACCGCTACGAAGAGGCCATTCTATTACTAGACGAAGCCTTAAAAAAAGATGAGAAAAATCCTGAAATTTACTTTACCAAAGCAAACTGCTTCATCAATTTAGGTAAATTTAAAGAGGCAGTAGAAGAGCTAGAAAAATCGGTAAGTATAGATGAGTCCTTTACCAAGTCTTACGAAATGCTTGGTGATTTGTACACGCAGTTCAGAAATGCAGAAAAAGCCGTACAAAACTACCAAATGGCTTTTGATACCGATGATAATCCAGATAATAAGCTCAAGTATAAAATGGATATCATCAATATCCTTAATATTGTTAAGCAACAGCAAGATGTATATCCTCATATAGAAGAGGCTAAAAAAATCGCTGCTGATAATTTTGATTTACAATTTTTAGAAGCTGAATATTTCAATTACATAGGTGATCATAAAAAGGCACAGACCATCTTAGATAAATTAATTCCTTCAGTACCTGAGGTACCTGGTAATGAAAAGTATTTTTATGAAATTGGTTACGCTTACCACCACTTAGAGCAGTTTGAAAAAGCCGATGAATACTTTGCAAAAATTAAGGAAGGCGAGTACAAACCAAAGCTTTTTACATTTACGGCCGATTACTACTTTAACCTTGCAGAGACTTACTACCACGTATTCGATTTTCATGAAAGTGAAAAACACCTTACTACTTTACTAAAAATAGACCCCTCTTACACCAAGGCTTTTGATTTACAAGCCAAATTAACCGCTGTAAAAGCTGAAAAAGCAGAGATGATAAAAGTATTGCAGCACGCGATTGAAACCGTGGAAAAAGACGGCAATTCTGCTCCACCAGAAAAAATTTATGAGTTGGCATTGTTGTATTACCAAAACGGTGACTTTGAGTTTGCCGTTGAGCAATGCAATAAAATCTTGGCCAAGAATCCAGCAGAGTACTCTGTTATATTCTTAAAAGGCGCTTGCGAAAACCAATTGAAGCAAAGTGGTGATGCCGCGGCAACTTTAGAAAGGGCCGTTAAAAATCCAAGACTACCTGCAGAAATAAAAGCAAAATACTTTTTCTTACTAGGCTCTATTTACAAAACAGCAGGCGAACTAGACCTGGCTGAAAAATCTTTTAGAAATGCTACCAAGGGTTTGTTTAAGGCAGCGAGTATACTAGAAATGGATTTGGTGTTTAAGGAACAGCAGAAAAAAGGTTAACATTACATATCGATCTGTATTTTCATAAAAAAAGGAGCTTTACGGCTCCTTTACTTTTTTAATACAAAGCCATATCAAACCTCTTACGGTACTTTTTGGTGGTTTCGTGCTGCGCACCTAACATAACAAAAATGCCAATGCAAGCCTCTCTCGCAGCCTCATTTTGATAAGCCTTATTTTTTATGATTGTGTTTATGAGTTTTTCTATTGCTACTCCAATCTTATTATCATAGACATTTTGTAAGGCACTCAAAAATTCTTCTTTTACAGGTGCCTCTTCAAGTTCACTGGGGTTATTGCGATATTGAAGTATCTCAGCTAGCCTTTTTAGCGGTAGGGTCTCCGCAACAAAATCAGCCTTTTTCTCGGCCTGACCGAAAAGCGTTAGAGCTTCTTTTGGATTTTTGGCCAATAGAATTTTACCAAGCATAAATGAAGCCCTTGGGTGCTCGGGATTTTGTTCCAAAAAACTCCTAAGCATTTTTTTAGCTTGTGCTGTGTTGCCTGCTTCTATTGTCTGTGCTACTTGGTCAAGTTCCTTGTCGGCTTCATCAGGTATGTGCTGCTCTAACCAAGCTTTTATCTGTTGTTCGGGGAGTGCACCAGAAAACTCTGCGGCAACTTCTCCATTAATAAACATTTTTACAGCAGGTATGCCCCTTACGTTATATTGCCCTGCAAGATCTTGATTATCGTCTACATTGACCTTTACCAAAGTCCAATTACCGTTGGCTTCATTGGCTAGTTTTTCTATAACAGGTCCTAGAACTTGACAAGGACCACACCAAGGTGCCCAAAAGTCTACTACTACAGGCAATTCTTTACTTTGCTGTAATACCTCTTCTTCAAAATTTACCATATCACTCATGTCTTATCAGAATCTCAATTTTTTAAAATTGCCAATGAGAACACAAAAATGTCATATTTTAGATTTGATTTTTCTAGATAGGTTCTTCATCATCACCTTAATATTTTTATCAGGCTTTGATTGAGATTTAAATTTTAAAGAGTTATTGCAATAGTCAGCAATGTAGTTTAGGTGAGATTGAATTTCTTTAGTTTTCATAATTTTAATAGTTTCGGATAAAATACCAGAACCTTCCTTTACAATTTACACTACTTAGAATAGATAAAACATGATACTGATCAGTATCTGAAATAGGCTTGGTTTCTTATAATGCCAAAAAAGCTATTTAAGTTCAAAACAGCAATATAATTATTGCCCAACAGCTGTTTGCACATTAATTTATTGTTACATCAGCGCTAAATAGAAAATAATATGAATCATAAAAGCGCATCGTACAACACCTCTGCAGGATGGAGTGCTGTTCTTTTTGTGCCGTCTTTAATCTGATGCCTGCAACTTGTTCCTGCCGCCACTATGATCACATCTTTAGGTTGCTTTCTTACCGTCGGAAATAGCACCAACTCTCCTATTTTCATAGAGATATCGAAATGCTCTTTTTCATAACCGAAAGAACCTGCCATGCCACAACAACCTGAAGGAATCATGTGCACTTCGTAGTTGTCTGGTAAAGTCAAGACTTTTTTACTAGGCACCATAGACGAAAGCGCCTTTTGGTGGCAGTGCCCGTGTACTTTGAGCAGTCTTTTTTCTTTAGTAAAACTTTCAGCAGAAATATTACCCTTGTCTAACTCTCTGGCCAAAAACTCTTCAAATGTAAAAGTATTCTTTGCAATATTCTCAGCGTCCTCTTTTTGCGAAGGATGCACCAAGTCTGGATACTCATCTCTAAAAGATAAAATGGCGGAAGGTTCCAAACCTAACAATGGCGTTTCTTCAGAAATCACTTCTTTAAATATATCCACATTTCTTATGGCCATTTGCTTGGCTTGTTGCAACATGCCCTTAGATATAAAAGAACGGCCGCTTTCTACATGTTTTAAAATCTTGACCTCATACCCCAAACGCTCTAATAACATTACCGCTTTTTTGCCAACAGGCACATCGTTGTAGTTGGTAAACTCATCGCAGAATAAATAAACTTGCTTTCCTGCTTTTTTCGACTGACCGTTCTTTCTATTCTCATACCAAGCCCTTAAGGTTTTTTTGTGTAAAAGCGGCATAGAACGATCATGTGCAAAACCGGCTACGCTTTTAGCCAATTTACTGGTTATTTTATTGGTAAAAGTAAAATTGTAAAGCGAAGGCGTAAGTTGCGCCAAGCTGCTCAAACCCGTAAAATTGCCAATCAGTCTTGTTCTAAATGGCACGCCGTGCTCCTTGTAATATTGATATTGAAACTCAGATTTCAACTTGCCCATATCTACATTAGACGGACACTCAGACTTACAACCTTTACAAGACAAACACAAATCCATTACCTCCTTTATTTCTTCGTGGTCAAAAGGATTTTGCTTGTTAGAATGGGTCAGATATTCTCTTAAAATATTTGCCCTTGCCCTTGTGGTATCTTTCTCGTCGCGTGTGGCCATGTAACTTGGGCACATAGTTCCCCCGCTTATTTCTGTCTTTCGGCAGTCACCCGAACCATTGCACATTTCAGCAGCGCGCAAAACACCTTGTGTTTCCTTAAAAGAAAAAACAGTATCGAACGCTCTGGTTTCCTGCCCAGGTTGGTAACGCAGAGAAGTGTTCATAGAGGGTGTATCCACTATTTTATTGGGATTGAAGATATTTTGAGGATCCCATACTTTTTTGACTCTTTCGAGCAATTTGTAGTTTTTCTCTCCGACCATAAAGCGAATGAACTCTCCTCTCAACCTACCATCTCCATGCTCACCACTTAATGAACCCCGGTATTTTTTTACCAGTTTGGCAATCTCATCGGCAATTGTCCTGAATAATTCGTTTCCCTCCTTTGTCTTTAAGTTGAGGATTGGCCTCAAATGCAACTCGCCTGAGCCTGCATGGGCATAGTGTACACAAAATAAATTGTACTTTTTTAAAGTCTCGTTAAACTCGGCAATGTATGCCGGTAAATCTTTTACATCTACTGCGGTATCTTCAATAACAGGCGCAGGCTTTGCATCGCCAGGGAGATTAGATAGTAGACCCAAACCTGCTTTTCTAAGCGTCCATACTTTTTTGATGTCTTCGCCCCTTACTACCGGAAAATGGTAGCCCAAGCCGGCAGTTTCAAAAGATTTGATCAGTGCAGCCACATCTTTTTCAAGCGTTTTCTCATTTTCTCTTGATAACTCCACCACTAAAATAGCAGCTGGATCACCATTGACAAAAAAGCGATTTTGCCTCTGCTCAATGTTACTTTTGGTACATTCTAATATGTAGTGGTCCATTAGTTCACAAGCACTAGGCTCATATTTGAGTGCTACTAAGTTGGCTTTTAGCGATTCATCTACAGAATTGAAGTGCGCACAAACCAAGGCTTTATGCTTGGGCGGTAAAGGATTTACATGGATTTTAATTTCTGTAATAAAGAATAGAGTACCTTCTGAACCGGCAATCAACTTACAGAAATTAAAATCTTCTTTGCCCGGTGTAAACGGCGCCGTTTCTAGTAATAAATCTATGGCATAACCTGTGTTCCTACGCGGTATTTCTGGTTTCGGAAACTCTGCCCTTATTTCTTTTTGGTGCCTTAAATCACTCAGAACCTCCTTTATTTCTTGATAGATATTTTGCTCTAGCTCAGATGCAGCTGATTCTCCAGAACATTTTTTCTCAAAGTCCTCCAAGCTTAGTGTAGAGAATTCCGTTTCTGTACCATCGCTCAAAACCCCTTTTACAGAAATAAGGTGGTCTCTAGTACTGCCATAAACCACAGAATTGGCGCCGCAAGAATTATTGCCCACCATACCACCAATCATAGCGCGATTCGCAGTGGAGGTTTCAGGCCCGAAGTACAGACCATGTTCGGCTAAATGGTAATTGAGCTCATCCCTTACTACGCCGGGTTGTACACGCACCCAATTTTCATCTTTGTTTACTTCAATTATTTGGTTGAAAGTTCTAGAAACATCTACTACGATGCCTCGCCCTACTACTTGACCAGCCAAAGATGTACCTGCTGTTCTTGGTATAAGTGAGGTCTTATGTTGATTGGCAAATTGAATGATTTTTTTTATATCGGCAACATCTTTAGGAAAAGCAACGGCCAAGGGAAGTTCTCTATAGGCAGAGGCATCGGTCGCGTACAGGGTACGCATGGTATCATCGTAATGAAGCGCTCCTTTTAATGCTTTTTCTAATTGCTGTAAAGCGTTGATCATAGGTTGGTCTTTAGTTGTTTGCTTTTGGTATTTAGAGATAAAAATAATTTTTCTTTAAAAAATTTATACCGCAAAAGCTCTTTTTTGGTCGATAAAACAAAAGTTAAAATTAAACTTGGGATGCATAAGTAAAAAGCAATTGTCTGAATTATGCATTAAATTTTGAGACATCATAAACACAAGTAAGTGTTTAAATCCAATTACTAACTATTTTTATTCTTTCAACTTTTTGTCTTTCTTTCAGGTTTATCGGGTACTGGATCATAGCCACTTCCTCCCCAAGGGTGGCACGAAGAAATTCTTTTTGCAGCTAATATTAGGCCTCGCCAAGGGCCATGTTTCTGTAAAGCTTCTACAGCATATTGGCTACAAGTGGGGGTGTATCTACAAGCTGCAGGAAACATGGGCGAAATGCCATATTGATAAAATCTCACCAAAGTTATGAGCAACTTGTTTAATATATTTTTCAGTATAAGCATCTAATTTTTTGGCCAGTATAAGCAATGGATTTTCTTACTTTTAAGCATCTGCTAAATTTAACCTTTATGAAAAGAAAGCGGTTCTTTTTGGCTGTATTTTTATGCCTGTATGGGATACCACTCTCCTACTTTGCTTTACTATGCAGCTGATTTGGAAGATAAAAAAGAGAAGGCATTTATCACCCATTTGATTTAATATAAGTATCTGCGAAGTTGGTTACAGCGACCGAAAAATCAATATTCCTATTAAGATATTTACCGATGATTTAGAAGATGCCATCCGCAACCAAACCTTTATCGAGCTATTTGATACACAGATGAATGTGTTGACCTTTGCTCAGGATAGAGCTAAGAAATATTTGCGCTTAAATAAGAATAAAACCCAAGGCGTTTTCCAACTTGATTAAAGTTCTCGGTCTTGTTTTATTATAGGGATGCCTGCATCTTGTAATACTGCTTTTAATTGATTGATTTTAGACGCACTTTTTAGTTTGTGAAAATTTCTGGTTTTACCATTCTCTAACTTAAGCACATAAACGGGCACTGCTCCATTTTCCAATACCAAGGCTTTGATATCTCTAAGCGGAATTTCTTCAGCATTGGAAAAGTTACGGTGAATAAAAAAGAAGAACAAAGCCGCGACAAAAAGTAGAAGCGCATTTAATAAAGATAAAGCATCTATTGCCTGCCCTTCAAAAAGCACCTCATAAACGGGGAGAAAACCAGCCAATATCGAAGCTGAAAAACCAATTCTAGACAATATTACTCTTTGCCTGCTTCCATCTTCAATTATGAATGATTTGTTTAGTTTGTTGATTTTTACTTCCATGCTCTATAATCTAATATTTTTTACTTTTCAGATATATGTCATTTGTGGAAAGAAATTATTACAACCCCATCCCAAAATCACTGTTTGTCTCCTTTGGTCAAATCTATAATGGCGGAGGTCATTACGGCAACACCTGTTTTTATAGATTTTTCTTTATTGGGATAATAAAAAGGAGAATGTAAACCGGGTAAATCAGCGCCCTTTTCTTCAAATTCGGCAACGCGTTCTGGGGTTACGGTACCTAGCCAAAGCAATACCGTAGGCACATCTTCCTTGGTCCTGCCGTAGCGAGAAAAGTCTTCTCCCACCATTAAACGGGCTGCATCCACCACATTTTCCTTACCTATAGCCTCTGCAGATGAAGCTATCAGCCTATCAACCAAAGCGGGGTCGTTGTAATTGGCAGGTGTGTAGCCTTCGTACACTTTTACTTCAGGATGCATTTCTTCTGGCAAACCAGCGGCAATGGCTTGCCCCTTGCAAACACGCTTAATGCCTTCTACCAATTGCAACCTCGCTTTATCTGAATAAGAACGGAGTGTCAATTGCAATTTCACTTCATCAGGGATGATGTTGTGCTTAGTGCCACCTTGTATAGAACCTACGGTCAATACAGCAGG